>NZ_JBFBBE010000039.1:0-84372 GCF_040682555.1 Streptomyces sp. NPDC051172 | reverse complement strand
CCGACGCCCCACGGCTTACCGCCCCCCCCGACGCCCCGGCACCCCAAAACATGTGGGCGGCCCGGGGCCTTCGGCGTTGTGTGCGCACGTACGGCTGACGCACTGGGGCGGGCCGGATTCGAACCGGCGTCCTCCGATATGCCATAGCGGCGCGACAACCAACTGCGCTACGCACCCCAGTGCGGCGAGAACGCTACCTCATGCCAAAGGGCGGGGCCCCCGGATTTTCCGGGGGCCCCGCCCTGTTGAACGCTGCCGACGCCTATGGCGTACTAATGGCCGTGGCGGCCGTCAGTTGTCGTCCTCGTCGATCAGGAACCCGCGCATGGGCGAGGGAGCCTGACCCATCGGCGACGGGCCCTGCGGCCGCACCGGTGCCATCGGCTGGGTCATCGCCGGGGACATCTGCTGCTGGCCGCCGTAGGACGGACCAGCGGGAGCCGGGCCGCCACCCATGGTCGGGTTGCCGCCGTACGACGGGGCGCTCGCGCCTGCCGGTGCCATGGAAGGCGCCGGGGACGGCGGAAGCGACGCGGTCGCCGGGGTACGCGGCGGGGCCAGCGAGTCGTCGGACTGGGTCTCAAGCTGACGCAGCTGGGACTCGAGGTACGACTTCAGGCGCGTACGGTACTCGCGCTCGAAGCCGCGCAGGTCCTCGACCTTGCGCTCCAGCGTGGCGCGGGCGGACTCCAGGGAGCCCATCGCGACGCGGTGCTTCTCCTGCGCGTCCCGCTCCAGCGCGTCGGCCTTGGCACGGGCGTCACGCTCGAGGCCCTCGGCGCGGCTGCGGGCCTCGCCGACGATCTTGTTGGCTTCGGAGCGGGCCTCGGCGATCGCCTGGTCGGCGGTCTGCTGGGCCAGCGAGAGGACACGGGCGGCGCTGTCGCCACCGGGGCCCTGACCGGGGCCGCCCATCGGACCGCCCATGGGGCCGCCCATCGGACCACCCATCTGCTGCTGCATGGGAGGCTGTCCGCCCATCGGACCCTGCCCCATGGGGCCCTGGCCCATGGGACCCTGACCCATGGGACCCTGACCCATCGGACCCTGACCCATCGGGCCGGGACCCTGGGGACCACCCTGACCGCCGGGACCGGCGGGCAGCTGCGGGGCACCGCTCGGCAGCTGGGGCGGACCACCCATGGGGCCACCCATCTGCTGCTGCGGCGGGCCCGATATGCCGGCGGGTACGGGAGCACCCGGACCGCGCATCCCCTGCGGAGGCATGCCCTGCTGCTGATCCTGCGGACCGGGACCGCCGGGACCCTCCGGGGGCTTGCGCATGTTCTGCTGGTTCTGAGCAGCAGCGCGCGTGGCCGCGGCCAGTTTGGCCCGTAGGTCCTCGTTCTCGCGGAGGAGACGGGTCAGTTCGGCTTCGACCTCATCGAGGAAGGCATCGACCTCGTCCTCGTCATAGCCTTCTCGGAGGCGGACGGTCGTGAACTGCTTGTTCCGCACGTCCTCGGGGGTCAACGGCATCTCTTCACCTCAACGTAGTCGTCGGCATTCGGCAAGACGGTAGGTCACATCGCTCATCACAGCCGGCTCACGATCGAGATCAGGATGTAGACGATGATCATCAGTACGAAGAAGGACAGGTCGAGCGCCACGCCCCCGAGACGCAGCGGCGGAATGAACCGCCGCAGAAGCTTGAGCGGTGGATCGGTGACAGTGTAGGTGGCCTCCAGAACGACCACCATCGCCTTGCCGGGTTGCCATGAGCGGGCGAACTGGAAGACGTAGTCCATGACCAACCGGAAGATGAGCACGATGAGGAAGCACATCAGCGCGATGTAGATGACATCCAGGACCACGCTCATTGCTGGTGCTTCCCTCTCCCCTGTTTCCGTGCTGCTGGGTACTACTTTGTACTGCTGTTTCCGGTCGTGCGTCTCAGCTCTGGTTGAAGAACCCGCCCTCTGCGATGCGGGCCTTGTCCTCCGCCGTGACATCGACGTTAGCAGGAGACAACAGGAACACCTTCTGGGTCACCCGCTCGATGCTGCCGTGAAGACCAAACACCAAACCGGCCGCAAAGTCGACAAGTCGCTTCGCGTCTGTGTCATCCATCTCAGTCAGATTCATGATCACCGGGGTGCCCTCACGGAAGTGTTCCCCGATGGTACGGGCCTCGTTGTAGGTCCGCGGGTGAAGCGTGGTGATCCGGTAAGGCTCTCGTTCCGACACGACCTTGGGCATGATCACCGGTGCGTTCTTCTCCAGACTTGCGCGTTCTTGTGTGATGGACGCCACGGGCGCGATGCGCGCCGGACGGCCGGATTCCGCGGGGAGCGAAGCGGAGCGTGCGACCGGCTCGCGCGCGGCGGGCGGTTGTACGATTCGCACCTCTTCATCCCGTTGGGACTGATGTGCTACGTGGGACTGGTGGGACGGCTCGTGCCTCCGATGGTCCCGTTCGGGTTCGGGGTCCAGTTCGGGCTCGAAGTCGTCATCGGGGTCGAATCCCCGGCCGTCGTACCCATCGTCCTCCACGAGGCCGAGGTAGACCGCCATCTTGCGCATCGCGCCGGCCATGCTCTGAGTCCTCCGCTCTGTGGTGGATCGGCTGACGACTGCCAAGTGCCCGCGATCCACGAGGTCGTTGCGCCCGCCTTCGGTGGCACTGACCATATTTTCTGCTGTGGTCCGACTTCCTGGCGACGTTACCCGAGCCTGGGGCGGACTCCGAGTACCGCGGTACCGACGCGTACATGTGTCGCTCCGGCGGCCACGGCCTGTTCGAGGTCCGCACTCATTCCTGCCGAGACCATGTTCGCAGCCGGATGAGCCCGGCGCAGGTCCGTCGACAAATCCATCAACCGCTCGAACGCGGCGAGTTCGCGCCCTGCGTAGGGGCCGGTGAGCGGCGCGACGGTCATCAGACCGTCCAGCCGCAGACCCGGCGCCCCGGCGATCAGCTCGCCCAACTCTTCGATTCCGCCGGGCCCGACGCCCCCGCGCTCCCCATGTCCTCCCCTTCCCGCCGCAGGCTCCTCGGCGTCGAGCGCGACCTGGATCAGACAGCCGAGTTCGCGCTCCTGGCGCACCGCCTCCTTGGAGAGCGCCGTGACGAGCCGAGCCCGATCAACGGACTGCACCAATCCGGCATAACCGACCACGGATCGCACCTTGTTGGTCTGCAATTGACCCACAAAATGCCAAGTCAAGGGCAGATCCGAGCAGGCCGCGGCCTTGGGGGCCGCATCCTGGTCGCGGTTCTCGGCCACGTGCCGCACACCGAGCTCCGACAGAATGCGCACATCGCTCGCCGGGTACGTCTTGGTGACCACGATCAGGGTCACCTCCTCGCGCTTGCGTCCGGCGGCCGTGCAGGCGGTGGCGATGCGACGCTCCACCTTCGCCAGGTTTTCGGCGAGTTCGTCCTTACGGTCCCTCATGCCCCTCAGTCCAGCCAGACATATCCCGCGAGTCGTCCCGTGGTTCGATCGCGGCGGTACGAGAAGTGGTCGGCCGACTCGATCGTGCACACCGGAGACTGCTCCCGGTCGTGCACCCCGAGCCGTTCGAGCTGCGCATGCACTCCGGCGGTCACATCCACCGCCGGCGTGCCCCAACTCGTCTCGGAGTACGCCGCCGGTTCGACGGCGGCGACCTCGGCGCGCATCGCCTCCGGCACCTCGTAGCAGCGGCCGCAGACGGCGGGTCCGGTCCGGGCGACGATCCGGCCCGGCTCGGCGCCGAGTTCCGTCATGACCCGTACGGCGGCCGGGACGACCCCGGCGACCATGCCGGGCCGCCCCGCATGGGCCGCGGCGACGACTCCGGCGACCGGGTCGGCGAGCAGAACGGGTGTGCAGTCGGCGGTGAGGACGGCGAGGGCGAGACCACGCTGCACCGTGACGACGGCGTCGACCTCGGGCACCGGACGATCACCCCACGGGCCGTCGACCACCGCCACCTCCGCGCCGTGCACCTGGTTCATCCAGACCACCCGAGCCGCTTGGAGGCCAAGGGACTTGGCGGCCAGTTCGCGGTTGGTCCGTACGGCACCGGGGTCGTCGCCGACGGCTCCGCCGAGGTTGAGCTCCTCGTACGGAACGGCGCTCACCCCGCCCCACCGGTCGGTGAAGGCGAAGTGCGCGCCGTTCACGGTGCTCGTTGCGGAGCGCTGCCCTATCACTTCAGGAAGTCCGGCACGTCCAGTTCCTCGGCCGCGCTGTCCGCGTAGGACCTCGACGGCGGGACCGGCGGGGCGGCCGTGATGTCGCTCGCCGGCTCCGGAGCGGGCTCAGGGTCCTCCTTCGGCGTGACGCTGCCGAGCGAGCCGAAGGACGGGCGGCTCTCGGGCTGCCGTACCGGAGTGGGTTCGTCGCGGCGGGCCGAGGACGAGGACGAGCCCATGACCGTCTCCCGGCGCGCCGGCGGCTGGCCGCCGTCGAAGCCCGCGGCGATGACGGTGACCCGCACCTCGTCGCCGAGGGCGTCGTCGATGACCGCGCCGAAGATGATGTTGGCCTCGGGGTGGGCGGCCTCGCTGACCAGCTGGGCCGCCTCGTTGATCTCGAACAGTCCGAGGTCGGAGCCGCCGGAGATGGAGAGCAGCACCCCGCGGGCGCCGTCGATGGAGGCCTCCAGGAGCGGCGAGGAGATCGCCATCTCGGCCGCGGCCACCGCGCGGTCGTCGCCGCGGGCCGAGCCGATGCCCATGAGGGCCGAACCCGCCTCGGACATCACGGACTTCACGTCGGCGAAGTCGAGGTTGATCAGACCGGGCGTGGTGATCAGGTCGGTGATGCCCTGCACACCGGAGAGCAGGACCTGGTCGGCCGACTTGAAGGCGTCGAGCACCGAGACCTGGCGGTCCGAGATGGACAGCAGCCGGTCGTTCGGGATGACGATGAGGGTGTCGACCTCTTCGCGGAGTTCGGCGATGCCGTCCTCGGCCTGGTTGGCGCGGCGCCGGCCCTCGAAGGTGAACGGGCGCGTGACCACGCCGATGGTGAGGGCGCCCAGGGACCGGGCGATGTTGGCCACGACGGGCGCGCCGCCGGTGCCGGTGCCGCCGCCTTCACCGGCCGTCACAAAGACCATGTCGGCCCCCTTGAGGACCTCTTCGATCTCCTCGCGGTGATCCTCGGCGGCCTTGCGGCCGACGGCCGGGTTGGCTCCGGCGCCGAGTCCGCGGGTGAGTTCGCGGCCGACGTCGAGCTTGACGTCGGCGTCGCTCATCAACAGCGCCTGCGCGTCGGTGTTGATGGCGATGAACTCGACGCCCTTGAGACCGACCTCGATCATCCGGTTGATGGCATTGACACCACCGCCGCCGACACCGATGACTTTGATGACTGCGAGGTAGTTCTGCGGTGCTGCCACGTCGAAGGCCTCTCGCCTCGAGTTACGTGTCGCCGTTTCGCAGAGGATGCGATCCGGCGACTGATGCCGAATGGGACGGTCCGTTACGCCGACCCGAACCCTAACGTTGAAGTTTAGGGTTACCAGTGTGACTGTTCGCTGGAGTCTTCCGAACAGGACACTAAGTCGACAAGTGGCGCACGTTCAACGAACACGCCGAACCTCCCGTTTTTCTTTTCACCCTATGTGATCAGCCATAGCGCTGCCCAACCAGGGTGCTGGCCTGCGCTGATGTGCGTCAACTCCCCGATGACGCAGGGGTGGTGGGAACCGAGACGTCGAAGTGCCGCGCATCCGGCGCCGCTTTCATGAGTGCGGTGAGCGTACGGGCCTTCGCGGCACCCTTCTCGCTGCTCCCCCACAGGACGTTCCGGCCGTCGCTCAACTCCAGCGAGATGTCGTCGTACGAACGGACCTTGACGGTCTCGGTGGCGCGCGCGACGGCGGCCGGAATGGCGCGGGCGACAAGCGCCGCCTCCGCCACCAAGCGGTCCTCGCCGAAGCGCCGCAGGCTCGCGGCCGAGGACTGGGAGGAGGAGGTGCTCAATTCCAGTGCGGGAATGCCTTTCGGGGCTTCTGAAACCGTAGCGAAACGGACACCCTTGCGGTCCACTTCGGCGAACTTTCCACCCTTTTGCACAATGAGAACCGGAGTACGCTCACTCACTTTCAGCCCGATTCCGTGGGGCCACGAACGGACCACGTCAACCGTGTCAATTCGGGGCAGTTTCCGTCGCAGTCGCGCCTCAATCGCATCGGTGTCGACGGAAATCATCGGCGCCCCGACCGGGACCTGGGCGGCCTCGCGCACCTGCGCGGGCGTCAACACCCGGGTCCCGGAGATCGACACGCGCTCCACACGCACCCACTGCGAGCCGTACAACAGCCAGACTGTGCCCGCCCCGAGCAGGACGAGCAGCACGGCAAGGCTGATGATCATACGAAGGCGACGCAGCCTCAACCGCCGCGCCGGAGGCGGGCCGGACGACTCCTGCTGGCGTTCACCGCGCTCGGCGGTCGTCGGTCCGGCCACGCTTCCTGCCTTTCGTCACACGTGCCTAGTGGTGTGCACGCTTGGCGGCGATCGCCTCGTACACCATGCCGACGAGCAGGTCGTCGGCGTCCCGGCGGCCGAACTCGGCGGCGGCGCGGGACATCTCGTACAGCCGGTGCGGGTCGGCGAGCACGGGCAGGACGTTGCCGCGTACCCAGTCGGGCGTCAGTTCCGCGTCGTCGACCAGCAGGCCGCCGCCGGCCTTGACCACCGGCTGGGCGTTCAGCCGCTGTTCGCCGTTGCCGATGGGCAGCGGGACATAGGCGGCCGGGAGTCCGACGGCGGAGAGTTCGGCGACGGTCATCGCGCCCGCACGGCAGAGCATCATGTCGGCCGCGGCGTACGCGAGGTCCATCCGGTCCAGGTAACTTACCGGGATATAGGGGGGCATTCCCGGCATCTGCTGCACCCGCGGCAGTTCGTTCTTCGGACCGACCGCGTGCAGGATCTGGATGCCGGCCTGCTGCAGCCAGGGCGCGACCTGCTGGACGACCTCGTTGAGGCGGCGGGCGCCCTGCGAGCCGCCGGAGACCAGCAGCGTGGGCAGGTTGGGGTCGAGGCCGAACGCCGCGCGGGCCTCGGGGCGGGCGGCGGCCCGGTCGAGGGTGGCGATGGTGCGACGCAGCGGGATGCCGATGTAGCGGGCGTCGCGCAGCTTGCTGTCCGGGGTGGAGACGGCGACCCTGGCGGCGTAGCGCGAGCCGATCTTGTTGGCGAGGCCGGGGCGGGCGTTGGCCTCGTGGATGACGATCGGCACGCCGAGGCGCTTGGCGGCGAGGTAGCCGGGCAGCGCGACATAGCCGCCGAAGCCGACGACGGCGTCCGCCTTGGTGCGCTCCAGGATCTGCTCGGTCGCCTTGATCGTGCCGCGCAGCCGGCCCGGGACGGTGATCAGTTCGGGGGTCGGCTTGCGCGGCAGCGGTACCGCCGGGATCAGCGCGAGCTCGTAACCCCGCTGCGGAACGAGCGTGGTCTCAAGGCCCCGCTCCGTGCCCAGGGCCGTGATCCCCACGGTCGGGTCCTGCCTGCGCAGGGCGTCCGCGAGGGCGAGCGCGGGCTCGATGTGGCCGGCGGTCCCCCCACCGGCGAGTACGACATGCACCGAAATTCACCGCTCTCCGGACGAGCGCGCCGCCGAGGCACGCCGTCGCATCGTGTTCCATCTCCGAGGCCCCCGATCCCGCACGGCGCCTCCCGCCCGCTTTCTACCAAAGCGGGGTTGCCGCATGGAAAGCGCCGCCCGCGCAGCGGGCTCGTCACGCGCGAACGTGATCATCAGCCCGATGGCGAACATGGTCGGCAGCAGGGCGGATCCTCCGTAGGAGAACAGCGGGAGGGGGACGCCGGCGATCGGCAGCAGACCGAGCACCGCACCGATGTTGATCACGGCCTGGGCCGTGATCCAGGTGGTCACGCCTCCCGCGGCATACCTGACGAAGGGGTCCTCCGTACGTCCGGCCACGCGGATACCCGCATAGCCTAGAGCCGCGAAGAGGGCGAGCACCGACAGCGTCCCCGCCAGGCCCAGTTCCTCACCGGTGACGGCGAAGATGAAGTCCGTGTGCGCTTCCGGGAGTTGCCCCCATTTTTCCACACTCGCGCCGAGCCCGGATCCGAAGATTCCGCCTGATGCGAGGGCGTAGATGCCGTGCACGGCCTGCCAGCAGTCGGCGACCCCGGACTTCGGCTCGGTGGCGCCGATGCAGGCGAGCCGTGCCATGCGGTTGGGGCTGGTCTTGATCAGGATCACACCGATCGCGGCCGCAATCGACAGCACACCGACGAACAGGCGGGTGGGCGCACCGGCCAGCCACAGCAGGCCGAAAAGGATCGCCGTCAGGATGATCGCCGTACCCATGTCGCCGCCGAGCATGATCAGCCCGAGCAGCATGAAGGCGACCGGAACGAGCGGCACCAGCATGTGCTTCCACTGGGTGAGGAGCTTCTTGTCCTGCTTGCGGGCCAGCAGGTCCGCGCCCCACAGCACCAGCGCCAGCTTGCCGAACTCGCTGGGCTGGACCTGGAAGGAGCCGCCGAGCGAGATCCAGTTCTGGTTGCCGTTGACCGACATCCCTATCCCCGGCACCTGCACCAGCGCCATCAGGAAGACCGCACCCGCGAGAATCGGGTAGGCGAGCGCCCGGTGCAGCTTCACCGGCATGAGCGAGGCGATCAACAGCAGGACACCGCCGATGACGGCGGCGAGGAGCTGCTTGCGGAAGAAGTACGAGCCCGGCAGGGACATCTGCAGCGCCGTGATCTGGGAGGCCGAGTAGACCATCACCAGACCGAGCACGGTGATCAGCAGGCTCCCGCCCATGATCAGGTAGTAGGCGGTCAGCGGCCGGTCCCAGGCGCGCTTGGCGTTGAGGTAGAAGCGACGCAGCGGGTTCTCGCGGACCGGCCCGGCTGCGGCGGGCCGCCTGACGGCCCCCTGCACGGGCGGACGCCCGGTCCGGCTACCGGGCATCGGGGCCTCCGCTGTCCCTGGGGCCCGTCAGCCCGGCGTTACGGGCCCGGGCATGCCCGTCTGCGGCGCACCGGCCCGCGCCCGCGGCGGCCAAGACACACCGCACGTTACGGCCGGCCCGATCCGCCGGACAGGCCCTAGCCCTGGACGATCCCACGCGTCCCTCCCAAGGTCGCCCGGCTGCAGGCGGCCGGGTCAGGCGTCGAGTTCGCGGACCGCTTCTGCGAACGCGTCACCGCGCTTGTTGTAGTTGGCGAACATGTCCATCGAGGCGCAGGCGGGGGCCAGCAGCACCGTGTCGCCTGCGGTCGCGAGCCGCTGGGCCTCCTGGACAGCCGCAAGCATCGCCCCAGTGTCCGTCCGGTCGAGGTCGACGACGGGTACTTCGGGCGCGTGTCGCGCGAGGGCTTCACGGATGAGGGCGCGGTCCTTGCCGATGAGGACGACTCCGCGAAGTCGCTTTGCCGACTTGGCGACCAGTTCGTCGAAGGTCGCGCCCTTGGCGAGCCCGCCCGCGATCCACACGATGGACTCGTACGCCGCCAACGAGGCCTCGGCCGCATGCGTGTTGGTGGCCTTGGAGTCGTCGATGTACGCGACCCCGGAAACATCGGCCACGTGCGCGATGCGGTGCGCGTCCGGGGTGAAGTTCCTGAGGCCGTCGCGTACGGCCGCGGCGGGCACCCCGAAGGCGCGCGCGAGGGCCGCCGCCGCAAGGGCGTTGGCGATGTTGTGCGGGGCCGGCGGGTTGACGTCGGAGACCTCGGCGAGTTCCTGGGCGTTCTGCTGCCGGTTCTCCACGAAGGCACGGTCGACGAGGATGCCGTCCACGACACCGAGTTGGGAGGGCCCGGGCGTGCCGAGGGTGAAACCGATGGCCCGGCAGCCCTCCTCGACGTCGGCCTCGCGCACCAGGTCCTCGGTGGCCTTGTCGGCGACGTTGTAGACGCAGGCGACGCGATTGCCCTCGTAGATACGGCCCTTGTCGGCGGCGTACGCCTCCATGGAGCCGTGCCAGTCGAGGTGGTCGGGGGCCAGGTTCAGGACGGCGGCGGAGTGGGCGCGCAGGGAGGGGGCCCAGTGGAGCTGGTAGCTGGACAGCTCCACGGCGAGGACGTCGTACTGCTCCTCGCCCAGCACCACGTCCAGCAACGAGACGCCGATGTTGCCGACGGCCGCGGTGCGCAGCCCGGCGGCCTTCAGGATCGATGCCAGCATCTGGACGGTGGTGGTCTTGCCGTTGGTGCCGGTGACGGCGAGCCAGGGAGCCGCGTCGGGGCCCCGCAGGCGCCAGGCGAGTTCGACGTCGCCCCAGATGTCGACACCGGCCTCGCGGGCCGCGACGAACAGCGGCTTGTCCGGCTTCCAGCCCGGTGTGGTGACGATCAGCTCGGTGCCCTCGGGCAGGGTGGCGCCATCGCCCAGGCGCACGGTGATCCCGAGTGCCTCCAGTTCGGCGGCCTGCTCACGCGCGCGTGCGTCGTCGCCGTCGTTGACGACCGTGACGACCGCCCCGTGCGCGTGCAGCACCCTGGCCGCCGGGATACCGGAGACGCCGAGCCCGGCGACGGTGACGTGCTTGCCCTGCCAGTCGGTCACTTGTCCGCTGCCCATCCCGCGTAGAAGAGGCCCAGTCCGACGATCACACAGATGCCCTGGATGATCCAGAAGCGGACCACCACAAGGACCTCGGACCAGCCCTTGAGTTCGAAGTGGTGCTGGAGTGGCGCCATCCGGAAGACGCGCCTGCCGGTGAGGCGGAAGGAGCCGACCTGGATGACCACCGACATGGTGATGAGGACGAACAGACCGCCCATGATGGCCACCAGCAGCTCCGTGCGGGAGAGGATGGCCAGGCCCGTGAGGACACCGCCGAGGGCGAGCGAACCGGTGTCACCCATGAAGATCTTGGCCGGCGAGGTGTTCCACCACAGGAAGCCCAGGCAGGCGCCCATCAGCGCGGAGGCGATGACCGCGAGGTCGAGCGGATCGCGCACTTCGTAGCAGGCGGCAGGGTTGGTGAGGGTCTGGTCGTTGGCGCAGGACTCCTGGAACTGCCAGACGCCGATGAAGGTGTAGGCACCGAAGACGAGGACGGAGGCGCCGGTCGCCAGACCGTCCAGGCCGTCCGTCAGGTTCACGCCGTTCGACATCGCGAGGATCATGAACAGGGCCCAGACCACGAACAGCACCGGGCCGATCGACCAGCCGAAGTCCGTGATGAACGACAGTTTCGTCGAGGCCGGGGTGTTGCCGCGAGCGTCCTGGAACTGCAGCGCGAGCACCGCGAAGCTGATGCCGACGATCAGCTGGCCGGCCATCTTCGCCTTGGCTCGGAGGCCCAGCGAACGCCGCTTGACGATCTTGATGTAGTCGTCGAGGAAGCCGACCAGGCCCATGCCGACCATCAGACCGAGCACCAGCAGACCCGAGTAGGTCGGGGCGTAGCCGGTGATCACCTTGGAGAGGAAGTACGCGGCCACCGTCGCCAGGATGAAGGCGATGCCGCCCATGGTCGGCGTACCGCGCTTGCTGGCGTGCTCGCGCGGGCCGTCGTCCCGGATGTACTGGCCGTAGCCCTTGCGGGCCAGGAGCTTGATCAGCAGCGGGGTGCCGACCAGAGTCAGAAACAGGCCGATGACTCCCGAGAACAGGATCTGCTTCATCATCGGGCGGCAACCTCACCCTCGGCACCGGTCTCCAGCAGCGCCTGGGCGACGCTCTCGAGGCCGACCGAACGGGACGCCTTCACGAGAACGACGTCTCCCGGGCGCAACTCGCTGCGCAACAGGTCGACCGCCGCCTGTGCGTCGGACACGTGCACCGACTCCTCACCCCACGAACCCTCGTTATATGCGCCCAGTTGCAGCCAGGACGCTTCCCTGCCCCCGACCGCGACGAGCTTGCCGACATTGAGCCGGACGGCGAGCCGTCCGACCGCGTCGTGCTCGGCGAGCGCCTCGTCCCCGAGCTCGGCCATCTTGCCGAGCACCGCCCAGGTCCGCCGCCCGTTGCCCATGGCCGCGAGCGCGCGCAGGGCGGCTCGCATGGACTCGGGGTTCGCGTTGTAGGCGTCGTTGACGATGGTCACGCCGTCCGGTCGCTCGGTGACCTCCATGCGCCAGCGGGAGAGGGAGCCCGCCTCGGAGAGCGCGGTGGCGATCTCTTCCGCGGACATGCCCAGCTCATGGGCGACGGCGGCCGCGGCGAGCGCGTTCGACACGTGGTGCTCACCGTACAGGCGCATGGTCACATCGCTTGCACCGGAGGGTGTGTGGAGGGTGAAGGCAGGCTGTCCGCTGTCCGTGAGTCGCACGTTCTCGGCGCGTACGTCCGCTTCGTCGGCCTCTCCGAAGAGGAGCACCTTCGCCTTGGTACGGGATGCCATGGCCCGTACGAGGGGGTCGTCCGCGTTGAGGATCGCGGCGCCGTCCTCCGGAAGGGACTCCACCAGTTCGCCCTTGGCCTGCGCGATCTGCTCGCGGCCGCCGAACTCGCCAATGTGGGCGGTGCCGACGTTGAGGACGAGGCCGATCTTCGGGGGCGTCAGATCGGTGAGGTAGCGGATGTGGCCGATGCCGCGGGCGCCCATCTCCAGGACGAGGAACCTGGTCTCCTCGGTGGCGGACAGGGCGGTGAGGGGCAGCCCGATCTCGTTGTTGAGCGAGCCGGGCGTGAACACCGTCGGCGCCTTGCGCTGCAGGACCTGGGCGATCAGGTCCTTGGTGCTGGTCTTGCCCGCGGAGCCGGTGAGGGCCACGAGGGTCGCGCCGAGGCGTCGTACGACATGGCGGGCGAGGGCTCCGAGGGCGCTCTGGACGTCCTCGACGACGATCGCGGGCACGCCGACGGGGCGCGACGCCAGTACGGCGACCGCGCCCGCTTCGACGACCTGGGCTGCGAAGTCGTGGCCGTCGACCCGTTCGCCGACGAAGGCGGCGAAGAGGCTGCCGGGCTGTACCTCGCGGGAGTCCCGGACGACCGGAGCCGTGACCTGGACGGACGGATCCGGTATGTCGTGCGTCTGCCCGCCGACGACTTCTGCGATCTCGGCGAGAGAGAGGGCGATCACAAGTTCATCCCTGGGTCTTCTGGATGGCTTCTCGAAGCACCTGGCGGTCGTCGAAGGGACGGACCACCCCGGCGATGTCCTGGCCCTGCTCGTGGCCCTTGCCCGCGACCAGCACGGTGTCTCCGGGCCGTGCTCGGGCGACGGCTGCTGCGATCGCGGCGGCCCGGTCCTCGAAGACCTGGACCTCGCCGCGTTCGTGTGCTGGTACGGACGCCGCGCCCTCGAGCATGGTTGCAAGGATCGCGAGGGGGTCCTCGGAGCGGGGGTTGTCGGAGGTCAGTACGGCGGTGTCGGCGAGGCGGGCGACGGCTGCGCCCATCGGCGCGCGCTTGGTCCTGTCCCGGTCGCCGCCGCAGCCGAGCACGACGTGCAGCTTGCCCTCGGTGACCTTGCGCAGGGCGCGCAGGACCGATTCGACGGCGTCGGTCTTGTGGGCGTAGTCGACGACCGCGAGGTACGGCTGTCCGGCGTCCACGCGCTCCAGGCGGCCCGGCACGCCCGGCACGGCGGCGATGCCGTCGGCGGCGGTCTGCGGGTCGAGGCCCGCGGCGGCGAGGGCGACGACGGCGGCGAGGGTGTTGGCCACGTTGAAGCCGCCCGGCAGCGGCGCCTTCGCCTCGATCCGCTCGCCCTCGGGACCGATCACGGTGAACGTCGAGTCCAGCGGGCCGACTTGCACGTCCTCGGCGCGCCAGTCGGCGTCGGGGTGGCCCTCGGCCGAGAAGGTCACGACCGGGACGGTGGCCTCGTCGACCAGCCTGCGGCCGTACTCGTCGTCGAAGTTGACGACACCCAGTTTGCTGCGTTTCGGCGTGAACAGCTGTGCCTTGGCCCGGAAGTAGTCCTCCATGTCGGAGTGGAACTCCATGTGTTCCGGGCTGAGGTTGGTGAAGACGCCGATGTCGAAGACGCAGCCGTCGACCCGGCCGAGGACCAGCGCATGGCTGGAGACCTCCATGGCGACCGCCTCGACGCCGCGCTCGCGCATGACGGCGAACAGGGCCTGCAGGTCGGTGGCTTCGGGCGTGGTGCGCTCGGACTTGATGCGCTCGTCGCCGATGCGCATCTCGACCGTGCCGATGAGACCGGTGTTGCTCTTGGTCTTCAGGCCGCCCTCGACGAGGTAGGCGGTGGTGGTCTTGCCGGAGGTGCCGGTGATGCCGATCTGGAGCAGATCGCGGCCCGGGTGGCCGTAGATCGTGGCCGCCAGCTCGCCCATCCGCCCGCGCGGGTCGTCGACGACCAGGACCGGCAGGCCGGTCGCGGCGGCGCGCTCGGCGCCGGTCGGGTCGGTCAGCACGGCGGCCGCACCGAGGCCGGCGGCCTGCGTGACGAAGTCGGCGCCGTGCAGACGGGCCCCCGGGAGGGCGGCGTACAGGTCGCCGGGGCGGACGGCGCGCGAGTCATGGGTGATGCCCGTGACCTCGGTGGCGCTCTCCGGCGCGGTGGCACCCAGCTGATCGGCGAGTTCCGCGAGGGGTGTGGCGGAGACCTGCACCGGCCTGGGCGGCCCCGGATATGTCACGGATGCGCCCTTCTGGGTGGTTTGAGACTGATCAGCGTGTGGCACGGCGGTGAGCGTACCGGGCGCACCCGCTTGCGAGCGAAGTGAGGGGGCGGGGGCGCCCGGCTTGCCGGAGTCGGGAGTGATCATGGTCACGGAGCGTTCCTGGCTGGTTGCGCTGATCAGAAGGTGACGGGCAGGTTCGCGGCCTGCGCACCCGTGGGCGGGACCTGGAGGGTCTTCAGTGCGAACTCCATCACCTCCTTGTAGATGGGTCCGCAGATCTGGCCGCCGAAGTAACTCCCGCTCGTGGCGTTCTGGATGGCGCAGTACACGGTGATGCGGGGGTTGTCCGCAGGTGCGAATCCGGCGAACGAGGAGGTGTAGCCGCGGTACTGGCCGGTGGCCGGATCCACGCGGTTGGCCGTACCCGTCTTGCCCGCGACCCGGTAGCCGGGGATGCGCGCCTTGTTGCCGGTTCCCTCCCGGTCGTCGACGACCGACTCCAGCATCTGGGCGAGGGTCTTCGCCGTCTTCGCGCTGACGACCCTTGTCTTCACGGGCTTCGGGGTCGGGGTGAAGCGCCCGTCGGGCCCCTTGGTGCCGCGCACCAGCGTGGGCTGGATGCGGACGCCGCCGTTGGCGATGGTCGAGTAGACGGACGCCGCCTGCAGCGCGTTGATGGAGAAGCCCTGGCCGAAAGGAATCGTGTACTGCTGCGACGTCGACCACTTGGCGGGCGGAGCGAGGATGCCCTTGGTCTCGCCGGGCAGGCCGAGGCCGGTGTAGCTGCCGATGCCGAACTTGCGCAGATACGAGTAGAGGACGTCGTTGGCCTGCGCCTGCGTCCTGCCCAGCTGGCCGGCGGCAAGGATGGTGCCGATGTTGCTGGACTTGGCGAGCACGCCGTTGAGCGTGAGGTTCCAGGTGTCGTGGTCGATGTCGTCCTTGAAGAGCCGGTCGCCGCGGTGCAGCCGGTTCGGCACGACGACATGCGTCAGCGGGGTGGCGACGTTCTCCTGGAGTACGGCCGCCATCGACATGATCTTGGCCGTGGAGCCGGGCTCGTAGGCGTCCTCGACGGCCCAGTTGTGCAGGGCGTTCGGGTTCGCCTTGGAGAGGTCGTTGGGGTCGAAGCCCGGCGCGTTGGCCATCGCCAGGATCTCGCCGGTACGGGTGTCCTGCACTATCACGTACCCGCGGTCCGCCCCGGACTTCCTCACCTGCTGGCTGATCGCGTTCTGCGCGGCCCACTGGATGTCGCGGTCGAGGGTGAGCTCGACGTCGCTGCCGGGCACGGCGGGCGTCTCGGTGGAACCCGCGGTGGGCACCAGGCGGCCGCCGGACTGGGCGTAGCGGATCTTGCCGTCCTTGCCGGCCAGTTCCTTGTTGAGCTCCTGCTCGACGCCTCCGCCGCCCTTGCCCTGGTCGTTGACCCAGCCCAGTATCCCGGCGGCGAGGTCCCCGTTGGGATAGATCCGCTTGCTGCTGGGGTCGGCGAAGACGCCGGCGAGGACGTTGACCGTGGACTTGTCCTTCTCCCCCTTCGCGGTGAGCGCGGTCTTCAGGTCCTTGATCTGCTTCCAGACCTGCGGGGTCTGGCGGCGGGCGAGCAGGACGTAGCGCAGCTTCTTGTTCTTGGGGCGGAGCTTGTGGACGAGCGTGTCCTGGTCCATGCCGAGGATCGGTGCGAGGAGCGCGGCGGCCTGCTCGGGTCCGTCGCCGACCTTCAGCTGGTCGCGGGTGAACATCGTGGGGTCGGCCGTGAGGTCGTAGGCGTCCACGCTGGTCGCGAGGGCCACGCCGTTGCGGTCGAGGATGCCGCCGCGTTCGGCGGTCAGGACATGGCCCACGTAGCGGTTCTGGTCGGCCTTGGCGGCGTAGGCGCTCGCGTCGACGGCCTGTACCTGCAGCAGCCGTACGACGAAGGCGGTCAGCACCAGGGTGAGCGCCAGGCTGACCATGCGCAGCCGGGGGCGGGGGCTGCCCAGCCGCAGGGCGGCCGAGGCCGTGGGGCGGCCCGGAGCCGGGCGGCGGGCGGGGCGGGCGCCGGAGCCCGGGCGCCGGGCGCCGGCGGCAGGGCGGTCGGGGCGCGCGGGGCCGGGCACGCGGCGGCGCGGCGGTTGCCTTTCTCCGGAAGAGTCTGACACTTCCGTCACCTGCCGGGGGTCGTGGTCGTCTGGGCGGAATCGGCTTGTGAGGTGGGGGGCGGGCCGGCGGCCGGCGGGGCCGCGGCGGGCGCCGGCGGGAGCAGGACGAGCGGCATCTGCACCGCGGACTGCTCTGCCGCCCGGCTGACGGCCTGCTGGCCGGCGACCGAGGGGACGCCCTTGACGGTGCCGTCGGGATTCAGGAACGCGGGGTCCCCGCCGGGGATCATGCCGAGCTCGCGGGCCCGCTGCTGGAGGGCTTCGGGGGCGGAGTAGGAGTCGATGTCCCGCTGAAGCCCCTGTTCCTCGTCGGTGAGGCTCTTGGTGTCCCTCTGGAGGTCGTCGAGCTTGAACGAGCCTTCGCTGAGCGCGGAGTTCAGCACCAGGAGCGCGATCAGTCCGCCGCCCAGGAGGAGCACGACGAGCAGGACGAAGGGGGTGCGGGCCGCCTGTGCGCGGCTTCCCGGTCCGGGGAAGAGGCGTGCGAGACGAGCGGCCCGCCCCCGCAGTTCGGGTTTCCTGCTCACACGGCCTCCAGTGAGTCCGGTTGCCAGGCGCACTCGCTCGCCAACTCGTTCACCCTCATTCGATGGACTCCCTGATGCGCTGGGCTCCGCGCAGTCGCGCCGGAGCCGCCCGCCGGTTCTCGGCGACCTCTTCCTCGGTGGGAAGTTCGGCACCGCGGGTGAGCAGCTTGAGCCGGGGCTGGTACTGCTCGGGCACGATCGGCAGCCCCGGGGGCGCGGTGGTGGCCGCTCCGGCCGCGAACACCTGCTTGACCAGGCGGTCCTCGAGCGAGTGGTACGACAGCACGGCGATCCGTCCGCCCACGTCGAGCGCCTGCACGGCGGCCGGGATCGCCCGCTCCAGGACGGAGAGCTCGCCGTTGACCTCGATGCGCAGGGCCTGGAAGGTGCGCTTGGCCGGGTTGCCGCCGGTGCGCTTGGCGGCCTGCGGCAGCGCGTCCCGGATCAGCTCGACGAGCCGTGCGCTGTTGCTGAACGGCTCCTTCTCCCGCTCACGCACGATGGCGGCCACGATCCGCTTGGCCTGCTTCTCCTCGCCGTAGGCCCGCAGGATCCGGACGAGTTCGCCGGCCGGGTAGGTGTTGAGGACCTCGGCGGCGCTCATGCCGGTCGTCTGGTCCATGCGCATGTCGAGGGGGGCGTCCTGGGCGTAGGCGAAGCCGCGGTCGGCCTCGTCGAGCTGCATGGAGGAGACGCCGAGGTCGAACAGAACGCCCTGCACGCGCGCGATGCCGAGCCGCTCCAGTACGTCCGGCAGCTCGTCGTAGACCGCGTGCACCAGGGTGGCCCGCTCGCCGAACGGCGCGAGCCGCTCGCCGGACAGGCGCAGCGCCTCCTTGTCGCGGTCCAGGGCGACCAGCCGGGCCTCGGGGAACCGGGTCAGCAGTGCCTCGCTGTGACCGCCGAGGCCGAGGGTGCAGTCGACGACCACCGCTCCCGGCCGCTGCAGGGCGGGGGCCAACAGGTCCAGGCACCGCTGGAGCATCACCGGGACATGTCGACTCTGGCTCAAGGGGCCCTCTCAGATCCGGCGTGGTCATACGCACCGCCGGGTCCCCGCCCGCTCGTGAAGGGGAGGTCTGCCGGCGCCAGGAGCGTCAGCCGACCGGGAGCGGGAGGAGGCCGAGCCGTACGTACGCGCCGCGCACGTGGGGAGACCGTCCGTGCGAGCCGGGGTCTCCGGGGATTTCAGTCCAGCAGGGAGAGCCTCGCCTCCCGCTTCGCGTCACTTTAGTCCACGGTGTCTCGCGGTCAATCAACTGGCCTGCGCGTCGCGCCCCGGCGTGAGTGCGAAGCCGCAAATCCGGGAAATTCACGCGTACGGCTTCACCTCCGCCACCCATGTGGGTTACCTCACAAGAGGACTGTGATGACGCTCTTCTCCCGCTCTCACACCACGACCGGATCGCCTGTGACCAGTACCGTCATGGGTATGACGACTTCTGCATCTGTTCCCACCGAGTCCGAAGGCGCCATACGCGGCGGCACCGTGACCGACCGCCTGGTCGAGGCGAACGGACGATACGCCGAGGCATTCACCGACCCCGGGATGGACGCCCGCCCGGTGCTGCACGTGGCGGTCGTGGCCTGCATGGACGCCCGTATCGACCTGCACGCCGCACTCGGCCTCGAGCTCGGCGACTGCCACACCATCCGCAACGCGGGCGGCGTCGTCACCGACGACGTGATCCGCTCGCTCACCATCAGCCAGCGCAAGCTCGGCACCCGCAGCATCGTGCTCATCCATCACACCGGCTGCGGCCTGGAGGCCATCACCGAGGACTTCCGCACCGAGCTGGAGGACGAGGTCGGCCAGCGCCCCGCCTGGGCGGTGGAGGCCTTCCGTGACGTCGACCAGGACGTACGGCAGTCGATGCAGCGGGTACGCACCTCGCCGTTCCTGCAGCACACCGACGACGTACGCGGCTTCGTCTTCGACGTGAAGACGGGTCTGCTGCGCGAGATCGACCCCGCGTAAGGCGCTCGGCCCTTCTCGTTTTTCGCAAATCCCGCGCATGCTGGAGCCCAAGCGTCGTAAAACCCGACATACCGCAGCCAGTTGTCCACAGTCGAGTGACACGAAACGGTAACGGCAGCAAGAATGCGGGGTGTGGCGTCACGCGGAACTATTCACGCGTGGTGTCCGTGTTTCGGGGTGGGCCGGTCCGCACAGCAAGCGTCGGCCCGGAGAAAGAACGGGCCGAGGAGGGCCGGGTGACGACCTATGACGATCGAGCGAGCCTTACAGATCTGACTGCCACTGTGGAGCGTGTCCGCAGTTCGGTGGAAGGAGTGATCGAGGGCAAGCCCGAGGTCGTACGGCTTTCGCTGACCGTACTGCTCGCCGAGGGACATCTTCTGATCGAGGATGTCCCCGGCGTGGGCAAGACCATGCTGGCCAAGACGCTGGCCAAGTCCATCGACTGTTCGGTGCGGCGTATCCAGTTCACCCCCGACCTGCTGCCCTCGGACATCACGGGTGTGTCCATCTGGGACCAGCAGCGCCGGGACTTCGAGTTCAAACCGGGTGCGATCTTCGCGCAGATCGTGATCGGCGACGAGATCAACCGCGCCTCGCCCAAGACGCAGTCCGCGCTCCTGGAGTCGATGGAGGAGCGCCAGGTCACCATCGACGGGCAGACCTACGAGCTGCCCAGCCCCTTCATGGTGGTGGCGACGCAGAACCCGGTCGAGATGGAGGGCACCTACCCGCTGCCCGAGGCCCAGCGCGACCGCTTCATGGCCCGGGTCTCCGTGGGCTACCCGAGCGTCGAGGCCGAGCTGCAGATGCTCGACGTGCACGGCGGTGTCTCCCCGCTGGAGGACCTCCAGCCGGTGGCGCACGCCCACGACATCGTGAAGCTGATCGAGGCCGTGCGCGGCGTGCACGTCGCCGAAACGGTCCGGCGGTACGCGGTGGACCTGGTCTCCGCCACCCGCAACCACCCCGACCTCAGACTCGGCGCCTCCCCGCGCGCGACGCTGCACCTGCTGCGCGCGGCGAAGGCCTCCGCCGCCCTGAGCGGCCGGGAGTACGCGCTGCCGGACGACGTGCAGGCGCTCGCCGTCGCCGTCCTGGCCCACCGGCTGCTGCCGACCGCCCAGGCCCAGCTCAACCGCCGTACCTCGGAGCAGGTCGTCCAGGAGATCCTGCAGCGCACCGCGGTGCCCGCGGCGCCCCAGCAGCAGCCCGGCTTCGGCGGCCTCGGCCGCGGTACGCCCGCGTACCCCCAGCAGCCGCCGCGGAGGCTGTGATGACCTCCGGGGGGACGGGCCACCCTGACAGCGGCCACAGCGAGAAGGGCGGCGTCCGTACCGCCCTGGCGGGCCTGACCACCCGCGGACGCTCCTTCCTGGCCGCCGGGATCGCGGCGGCCATCTGCTCCTACGTCCTGGGACAGAGCGATCTGCTGCGGGTCGGCCTGCTGCTCGCCGCACTGCCCCTGATCTGCGTGCTCTTCCTCTACCGCACGCGCTACCGGGTGGCCGGCAGCCGCCGTCTGACCCCCGCGCGCGTGCCCGCCGGCAGCGAGGCTCGCGTCCATCTGCGGATGGACAACGTCTCGCGGCTGCCCACGGGCCTGCTGATGCTCCAGGACCGGGTGCCCTACGTGCTCGGCCCGCGCCCCCGCTTCGTCCTGGACCGGGTGGAGCCGGGCGGCCGCCGCGAGGTGTCCTACCGGGTCCGCTCCGACCTGCGCGGCCGCTATCCGCTGGGCCCGCTGCAGCTGCGCCTGACCGACCCGTTCGGGATGTGCGAGCTGACCCGCTCCTTCTCGACGTACGACACCCTGACGGTGATCCCGCGCGTGGAGGCGCTGCCACCGGTGCGCCTGAGCGGCGAGTCCAAGGGGTACGGCGACGGGCGGCAGCGCTCGCTCGCACTGGCCGGCGAGGACGACGTGATCCCGCGCGGCTACCGCTACGGCGACGACCTGCGCCGCGTCCACTGGCGCTCCACCGCCCGCTACGGCGAGCTGATGGTGCGCCGCGAGGAGCAGCCCCAGCGGGCCCGCTGCACGGTGCTGCTGGACACCCGGGGCCTCGCCTTCCAGGGCGCGGGCCCCGACTCGGCCTTCGAGTGGGCGGTCTCGGGCGCGGCCTCCGTCCTGGTGCACATGCTGGAACGGGGCTTCTCCGTCCGGCTGTTGACCGACACCGGCAACTCGGTGCCCGGCGAGGGCGCGGACGGGTTCGCGGGCGCCAGCCAGGAGACGGCGGACGCGGCCGGCTTGATGATGGACACCCTCGCGGTGGTCGACCACTCCGACGGGGCGGGCCTGTCGAGGGCGTACGACGTGCTGCGCGGCGGGAACGAGGGGCTGCTGGTGGCCTTCTTCGGCGACCTCGACGAGGAGCAAGCCGCGATCGTCGCCAAGATGCGCCAGCGCAGCGGAGGGGCGCTGGCCTTCCTGCTGGACAGCAACCCCTGGGTGCGGGAACCGTCCGATGTGCCCGGCCCGTTGGACAGGAGCGAGGAACGGCTGCGGATGCTGCGGGAGGCCGGCTGGACGGCCCTGAAGGTGCCACGGGCCGCATCGCTCACGGAGTTGTGGCGTCTGGCGGACCGCGAGCGCGCGGGCCTCGCCGCGACGAGCGGGACGAACGGCGGGGGGACGGGCTCATGAGCGGGCGGGCACGAGTGGCGCTGTGCGCCTGGGCGGCCACGCTGATGGCGTCCTGCTCCCTGCTGCCACTGGTCTCGCCGGCCACCTGGATCCTGCAGGTGGCCGTCATGCTCGCGGTGCAGACGGGCGTGGGCGCGGCGACCCGTCGGGTGCCGCTGGCACGGCCGCTGACGGTGGCGGCACAGGCCCTGGTCACGCTGATGATGCTGACCCTGGTCTTCGCCCGGCAGCAGGCCCTCATAGGCCTCGTCCCCGGCCCCGAGGCGTTCCGTCACTTCGCGGACCTGCTGCAGCAGGGCAGCGACGACATCGCGCGGTATGCGATCCCGGCGCCCCTGGAGTCCGCAGGCATCCGGCTGATGGTCCTCGGCGGGGTCCTGGTGATCGGTCTCGCGGTGGACACCCTCGCGGTGACCTTCCGCAGCGCGGCCCCGGCCGGACTGCCGCTGCTGGCGCTGTACTCCGTCGCCGCGGGGCTGTCCCACGGCGGCGCCGACTGGCTGTGGTTCCTGGTCGCGGCGGGCGGCTATCTGATGCTGCTCCTGGCCGAGGGGCGCGAGCGGCTCTCGCAGTGGGGCCGCGTCTTCGGCGGGGCGGCGCGCAGCCCGGGCGGGGAGCCCGGCGCGCTGGCACCGGTGCGCACCGGGCGCCGTATCGGAGTCGTCGCGCTCGGTGTCGCCCTGATGGTGCCGATCGCGCTGCCCGCGATGAACGGCGGCCTGCTGGACGCGGCCGGGACGGGCATGGGCGGCGGCAACGGCAACGGCGGCACGATCTCGGCGGTGAACCCGCTGGTGTCCCTGCGCGACAGTCTGAACGTGGACCAGGACCGTGAGGTCATGTCCCTGAAGACGAACAGCAACGACATCTCGAACATGTACCTCCGGATCGTGTCCCTGGACGACTTCGACGGCAGCACCTGGAAACCGTCCAAGCGGCACGTCACCGGCGTACCGGACAGCTTCCCGACCCCGGCCGGCCTCAGTGGGGACGTCAAGCGGGCGGAGATACAGACCCGGATCTCGGCCGCCGACTGGTACGCCCAGGACTGGCTGCCGATGCCGTACCCGCCCAGCGGCGTGGACGTCAGCGGCAAGTGGCGTTACGAACCGGTGGGCATGACGCTGGTCGGCGACCACGGCGAGACCACCCGGGGGAAGACCTATCTGGTCAAGAGCCTCGATGTGCAGCCGACGGCGGAGCAGCTCGCCGAGGCTCCGGAGCCGCCCGCGTCCCTGAAGCGCGACTACACCAAACTGCCGGACTCGGTGCCCGCGGTGGTGGCCAGGACCGCGCGCCAGGTCACCGACGGTGCGAGCAGCCACTACGAGCAGGCGGTCAAGCTCCAGGACTACTTCGCCTTCAGCGGCGGCTTCCAGTACAGCACCCAGGTGCAGGTCGGCAGCGGCCCGCAGGCGATCGCCAAGTTCCTGAAGGACAAGACGGGCTTCTGCGTCCACTTCTCCTTCGCGATGGCGGCGATGGCCCGCAGCCTGGGCATACCCGCCCGGGTCGCGGTGGGCTTCGCCCCGGGCACGCCACAGGCGGACGGCTCTGTGTCGGTGGGGCTGAAGGACGCACACGCCTGGCCCGAGCTGTACTTCGAAGGTGTGGGCTGGACCCGCTTCGAGCCGACCCCGAGCCGGGGCGTGACCCCCTCGTACACCCAGTCGGACACGCCGGACAACAATCTCCCGCCGGTGCCGCGGCCCTCGCAGTCGGCGGGTTCGATCGCGTCGGCGGCCCCCTCGGCGAGCACGAGCTGCTCGGCGCAGCAGAAGAAGCTCCAGGCCTGCGCCGCCGCGCTCCCGCTGGAGACGGCCAAGCCGGGCGACGACGGTCTGCCCTGGTACAAGATCGCCGGCTGGTCCCTGCTGGGGCTCCTGGCGGTCGCCCTGCCGCTGCTGCCCATGCTGTGGCGGCTGCGGCGGCGCTCGGTGCGGCTGGCCTCGGCCCAGCACGCCGTCTCCGCCCTGCCGACGGCCCGGAAGGGCCGCAAGGCACGGGGCGCGGACGCGGCGAGCTCGGCTGATGTCGACGTGACGGCGCTGTCGGTGGAGGTGGACGCCCGGCACGCCGCGGAGGTGGCCGCGGGCCACGTCCTGGCGGTCTGGCGCGAGCTCACCGACACGGCCTGGGACTACGGCATCGTGCCGGACGACGCGCTGACCCCGCGCAAGGCGGCCGCACGCATCGTGCGACTGGGCCAGCTGGACGCGGCGACCGCGGAGTCGGTGCACCGGGTGGCGAGTGCGGTGGAGCAGGTGCTGTTCGCACCCGAGCCGCAGGACGTGCCGGGACTGGCCGACCATGTGCGCAGCCTCCGGGCGGCGCTGCGGTCCAAGGCCGGCTGGACCACCAGGGTGCGCGCGGTCGTGGCGCCCCGGTCGGCCGTCCGCGCGGTGTGGGACCTCACGGACCGCTGGACGGCCTTCAAGGCCCGCTGCGCCGAGCGCTGGTCGGCGCTGGTGCGGCGCCCCTCCGGGCAGCAGAGCGGCTGACGGTGTGGTGGGGGCGGCGGCGCCACCCCCGGCGCCCGGGCAAACGATAGGGGGGGGGGGCCCCCCCGGCTCGTGTGGGTGCCGCCCCCCCCACCACACCGGTAGCCCGGCAATTGGTTCGGGGGTGACCACCCGCCGGGGTGGTCACCCCCTCACCTGTGTCTGCGAGGAACCGTCCGGGACGGACGGCGGAAGAGGAGCTAGTGGCCCTGCTCGTCGCGGCGGCGCTGCCAGCGCTGCTCGATGCGGTCCATCACGGAGCGCTTCTGCCGTCCCTGACGACGCACGTGCGGGGCACCGGCCGTCGGCTGTTCGCCCGGCTTGGGGGCCTTGCGCCAGCCGGTCACGGCGAGCACGGCACACCCCAGCATGACCAGGAAGCCCACCACGCTGAGCCAGACCTGCTTGGTCACCATTCCAGCCATGAGGAGCGCGATACCCACGAGGAAGCCCGCGACCGCCTGGTAGACCCGCCGCCGGGTGTACGTACGCAGCCCGCTTCCCTCAAGCGCCGACGCGAACTTGGGATCTTCGGCGTACAGCGCTCGCTCCATCTGCTCGAGCATGCGCTGCTCGTGCTCCGAGAGCGGCACGGAGTCCTCCTCATCGTGCAGTCGCCGGGGCGACCCGGGGGGTCCCTTCAGGATAGGCAGGGAATCGCCCCCTTGAAACCCGCCCCTCTGCGCCAATTGGCCAACCGGAATCCGCCATGGACGTACCGGCTCGCTGAATCTTGCATTCCCCAGCGGCCGACCCGTCATGCCGAGCGGTCTCCCTCGATCATACGGCGCTGCACGCCCGATCGGGGGGCCTGTGGCGTACTCCATGTGCGGCCAAGTCCCTGATCAGCGACGCACCACAGGACTCGGCTCAGGCCTCGGTGGCCCCCTGCGTCTCGCCGAGCACATGGAGTTGCGTGGCCACGGAGTGGAAGGCGGGGAGTTCGGCCGCCGCCTCCTCCAGCTTGAGCAGCGCCTCCAGGGCACCGGGCTCGGTGTCCACGAGCACGCCCGGGACGAGGTCGGCGAAGACCCGTACGCCGTGCACGGCCCCGACCCTGAGGCCCGCGCCCTCGACCAGCTCGGTGAGCTGCTCGGCGGTGAAGCGGCGCGGCACGGGGTCGCCCGCGCCCCAGCGGCCGTTCGGATCGGCGAGGGCCTGCCTCGCCTCCTTGAAGTGGCCGGCGAGGGCGCGGGCGAGCACGGCGCCGCCGAGGCCCGCGGCAAGCAGGCTGAGCACGCCCTCGGAGCGCAGTGCGGCCACGGCGTTGCGCACACCCTCGGCCGGGTCGTCGACGTATTCCAGGACGCCGTGGCACAGCACCACGTCGTAGCCGCCGCGTTCGACCACGTCGAAGAGGCCGTGGGCGTCGCCCTGGACGCCCTTCACACGGTCGGCGACGCCGGCCTCGGCGGTGCGGCGTTCCAGCGCGAACAGCGCGTTGGGGCTGGGGTCGACGACGGTGACCCGGTGGCCGAGGCGGGCGACGGGCACCGCGAACTTGCCGCTGCCGCCCCCGGTGTCGAGGACGTCCAGCGACTCCCGCCCGGTGGCCTTCACCCGGCGTTCGAGGGCGTCCTGGAGGACCTCCCAGACCACGGCGGTACGGAGGGAGGCGCGGGGGCGGCTCGGGTCCGACACGGCAGTTGACTCCTCGGCGCGGCACCGCCCATGGCACGGCGGAGCGAACGGGGTGCCTCCCCGGCCGGGGTACGGGAGGGAAGGCTTCAGGCGCTCTCCACCCTATTGCCTCCACCGCCGCACCTGGTCACCGTGCGGGCCTGCCCGCCGATCGTCTCGTACGGCGGACTCGGCCTCGCTCAGCCCGTGTCCGGGAAGTCCCGGTCGCTGTCCGCGTCGGCCTGCGGATGGTCGGCGTCCTGGCGTGGCTGCGGCAGGACCGGCTGGAGGACGAGCATCCGCTCGACGAGGCGCAGGAACATCGCCACGTCGCGTATCAGGTCGTCGGCGTCCCGGCGGCTGGCCGCACCCTGGATGCCCGCCTCGGCCCGGGCGCGGCGCCGGGCCCCGGAGGCGAACAGCGCGCTCCACTCGGTCAGTTCGGGCGCGATTTCGGGGAGCACCTCCCAGGCGCTCCTGATGCGGGCGCGGCGTCGGGAGGTGGGCTCGGGGCGGCCTCGCGCGGCGAGCACGGCGGCGGCGGTGCGCAGGGCGGCGAGGTGCGCGGTGGCATAGCGCTCGTTGGGTGTTTCGAGGACTGCTGCCTCGTCCAGTCCGGCGCGGGCCTGGGCGAGCAGGTCGAGGGCGGCGGGCGGGGCCGTGGTCCGGCGGAGCACCGGGTGGACGTCGCTCGCCGGGCCGGTCAGTGAGGGGGCAGGGCCGGTGGCGCGGCGCCGGCGGGCGGCTGCTGCGTGATAGCTGGCCATGACGAACCTCCTGTCGTCTGCGTGACGGCATGCCCTGATACGGGATGCCGTATGTGCCCATCGTGCGGTATGCCACTGACAATCCGTTCTGACCTGCGCTTTTGCTTCGATCGAAGGTTCGGAGTAGTTTTTGCACTGACCAGTCAGTTCAATTCAGGGGATAGGGGGGAACCGTGCCCGGAATCGGTGTCACGGCCCGCGGCCTCGGAGTCAGGGGCCCTCGCGGCTGGGCGTTCCGCGACGTCACGTTCGACGCGGAGCCCGGCTCGCTGATCGCGATCGAGGGACCGTCCGGGTCCGGCCGTACCTGCCTGCTGCTCGCGCTCGCGGGACGGATGAAGCCCACGGTGGGAGCGGCCGAGGTGGGCGAGTGGAAGCTGCCCAAGCAGATGGCGGCCGTGCGCCGGGTCAGCGGACTCGCGCATGTCACCGGCGTCACCGACCTCGAACCGGCGCTGACCGTGGGTGAGCATCTGCTCGAACGGGCGCTGCTGCAGCGGCGGTTCGGCGACTCGCTGCGCGCGCTGCTGCGGCCGCGCAAGGAGCGCACGGCCGAGGCCAGGCTGCGTATCGACACCGCGCTGGCCGCCGCCGGACTGGACCGGGAGGCCCTGCCCAAGGGCTCCCGGACGGCCGTACGCGATCTGGAGCGGCTGGAGGCGCTGCGGCTGTCCATCGCGCTCGCGCTGCTCGGCCGGCCCCGGCTGCTCGGCGTCGACGACACCGACCTGAAGCTCTCGGACGCCGAACGGGCCGAGGTCTGGGCGCTGTTGAGGTCGATCGCCGCGGCCGGGACGACCGTCGTGGCGGTGTGCAGCGAGGCCCCGCAGGACACCGTCGTCGTAACCACCACGGAGAAGGCCACCACGGAGAAGGAGAAGGCCGATGCGCTCGCCGAAACTGGCCGCTCTTGAGCTCAGGCGGTTCCGCCGGGGCAGGCTGCCGCGTGCCGCCCTGGTGGCGCTGCTGGTGCTGCCGCTGCTGTACGGCGCCCTGTATCTGTGGTCGTTCTGGGACCCGTACGGCCGTCTGGACCGCATCCCCGTGGCGCTCGTCAACGACGACAAGGGGGCGACGGCCGACGGGAAGAAGATCGCGGCGGGCGAGGCCATCACCGAACAGCTGCGCGACAGCGACACCTTCGACTGGCACGAGGTGAGTGCCTCGGACGCACGCGCGGGCGTGGAGGACGGCACGTACTACCTGTCGCTGACCATGCCGGCCGACTTCAGCAAGCGGATCGCGTCCAGCGGGGGCGCCTCCCCTCAGACGGGCGCGCTCCAGGTGCGTACGAACGACGCCAACAACTACATCGTCGGGCAGATCTCCCGGACGGTGTTCAGCGAGGTGCGCCAGGCCGCGTCCGCGAAGGCGTCGCGGTCCTTCCTGGACAAGATCTTCATCTCGTTCTCCGACATCCACGGGGCGACGGTGAAGGCCGCGAACGGCGCGGACCAGCTCAATGGCGGGATCGGGAAGGCGGAGAAGGGCTCCAAGGATCTCGCTGACGGCCTGAAGGACGCCAAGGACGGCAGCGGCAGGCTGTCCGGGGGCCTGACGAAGCTCGACTCGGGCGCGGGCGACCTGGCGGACGGCTCGAAGCAGGTCGCGGCGGGCACGCAGACGCTCGCCGACAAGGTCAACGGGGTCGACAAGAAGGTGGGCCCGTTCCTCAAGGACAACGAGAAGACCATCGGGGACACCGCCCGGCTCGTCGCCGACTCCTCGAAGGCGATCCGGGACAACCTCGACACCCTGGTGAAGACGGCTCCGGCCGCCGCCAAGGGCGCTCACGCGGCCTCCGACACGCTGAACGAGGTCTACCGGGCGCGCTGCGAGAACGCCGTGCTGCCGGATCCGGCCTGCTCCGACCTGAAGAAGGCGAAGGACGCGGCCGCCGACGTGGCGACGATCGCCGACGACCTGAACACGCTGATCGCCGACCAGCACGGCGACCTGAAGAAGCTCGACGGCAACCTGGCCACTCTCCAGACGCAGGCCCAGGCGCTCGCCGACCGGGCGCCGCACCTGTCCGAGGACCTCTCCGACGCCGTCGCCAAGATCAACAAGTTGAACGAGGGCGCCGGGAAGGTCGCCGCCGGCGCACAGCAGCTGCACCAGGGCCTCGGCACGGCGAAAAGCGGCGCAGGAGACCTGGACCAGGGTGTCGGGCAGCTGAAGAGCGGCGCCGAGGACCTCAACGGCGGCATGTTCAAGCTGGTCGACGGCTCCGGGAAGCTCGCGGGCGGACTGCACGACGGCGCCGGGAAGATCCCCGACTACGACAAGAAGGATCGCAACCAGCGCACCGAGGTGATGTCCGACCCCGTCAAGCTCGTCTCCAAGGACCTGCACAAGGCGCCCAACTACGGCACCGGGTTCGCCCCGTACTTCATCCCGCTGTCCCTGTGGGTGGGCGCGATGGTGGCGTACATGCTGATCCCGCCGATGAACCGGCGCGCGCTCGCCACGGGCGCCCCCGCGTGGCGGATCGCGCTGGCCGGCTGGCTCCCGGTGGTGGCGATCGGCGTCCTGCAGACGGTGTCCCTGATGGCGGTCCTGCACTGGGCGATCGGCCTGCAGATGGCCCGGGCGGCCGGAACCATCGGCTTCCTGTTCCTGGTGACGGCGTGCTTCGGGGCGATCGTGCAGTGGCTGAACGCACGCTTCGGAGCGGCGGGCCGGATCCTCGTCCTCGCCCTGCTGATGCTGCAGTTGACCTCGGCGGGCGGCACATATCCGGTGCAGACCAGCCCCGGCTTCTTCAACGCGATCCACCCCTTCCTGCCGATGAGCTACATCGTGGAGGCCCTCAGGAGGCTCATCACGGGCGGCGGCCTGGGGCCGGTGTGGCACGCGTGCGTGGTGCTCGTCGCGTTCACCGCGGGCGCCCTCGCACTGACCGCCGTGTCGGCCCGCCGCCGGCAGGTGTGGACCCTGGACCGGCTGCACCCGGAGCTGAGCCTGTGAGCGCGGAGGTGACACCTCGGGGCACGGCTCCTGTGACAATCAGGCCCATGGAAAGCAGCAGCGCCACGTCGGGCGGCAGCACCCGCCGCGAGGCCACCCGGCAGAAGCTCTACGAGGCCGCCGTCACGCTCATCGCCGAACAGGGTTTCTCCGCCACCACGGTGGACGAGATCGCCGAGCGGGCCGGGGTCGCGAAGGGCACGGTCTACTACAACTTCGCAAGCAAGTCGGTCCTCTTCGAGGAGCTGCTGCGGCACGGGGTCGGCCTGCTCACCGCCTCTCTCCGGGAGGCGGCCGAGCGCACGGCCAGGGACGGCGGCACCAAAGTGGACGCCCTGGACGCGATGATCCGCGCCGGGCTCGTCTTCATCGAACGCTATCCGGCCTTCACGCAGCTGTACGTGGCCGAGCTGTGGCGCACCAACCGGACCTGGCAGTCGACCCTGATGGTGGTCAGGCAGCAGGCGGTCGCGGTCGTCGAGGACGTCCTGCGCGCGGGCGTGGCGGGCGGTGAGTTCAGCGACGAGATCGATGTGCCGCTGACCGCGTCGGCGCTGGTCGGCATGGTCCTGGTGGCCGCCCTCGACTGGCAGTCCTTCCAGCCGGAGCGCTCCCTGGACGACGTCCATGCGGCGCTGTCCCGGCTGCTGCAGGGGCGCGTCAGCGGTCGCGGCGGTAGCTGATCGCACACGAAAGCGCCGGTCCGGTGTGGCCGCGTCCCCCGCGGGCCACATCGAACCGGCGCTTTCTCGTGCTCCCCCGTTGTGCTCCCCCCGGTTTTCCCCGGTTGGGCCCCCGTTTCGGTCGTTCCCCCGGGTTCCCCCGTGCCTCGCTCCCGCCGACCTCGGCCGACGGAAGGAGCGGATCCGGGGCGGCCCCGTTCCGGCGCCCCGTGTCGCCGGTGCCGGAGCCGTGCCCCTTTCCGTGTCTCCACTCTCTCGTTCGCGCAGGTCGGACCCCATCCGCGCGCGTACTCATCTCACTCACTAGGTACGGATACTCAGACCTGCGCACTCATGCGCAGAACGCTCCGTTGCCGACTGGTCAGGTGCGCCTCCGCTCCCGTACTCCCCTCGGGCCGGGGGCTGGGGCTTTGCCCGGGCGGGCCACCAGTGCCGTGACCTCCAGTGGGAGCTGCAGGTCGGGCGGCAGGTGCCCGGCCGGGTGTCAGACCCAGGCTTTAAAGTCGCAGGCATGGGACGGATCGTGGTGATCGGCGCCGGGATGGGCGCGATGGCGGCCGCCGCCCGGCTGGCCGTCGCGGGTCAGCGGGTGGTGGTGTACGAGCGTACGCAGACGTACGGCGGCGGGGTGCGGCGCTTCGAGCGGGACGGGTTCGGCTTCGACACCGGTCCCGGGCTGCTGACCCTGCCCGCGGTCTGGCGCGATCTGTTCATCAAGACCGGCCGGGAGCCGCTGGAGGAGTGCGTCGAACTGGTCCAGGTCGACCCGTCCTGTCGGCACGTCTTCGCGGACGGCACCTCGGTCACGCTGCCGAACGCCTCGCGCGCGGGGGTCGTAGCCGCCCTGGACGAGGCGCTCGGGGCGGGCGCGGGTGGCCGCTGGGGCGACTTCCTGGTGCGGGCCCGGGAGGCCTGGGACCGCACCCGCCGGCCGCTGCTGGAGGAGCCCCTGTGGCCCAACTGGCCGGTGCTGGCCGAGCGTGAGCCGTACCCGGCGGTCCCGCACAAGCGGCTGCTGCGCACCCGCCGCGCCACCACCCTCGCCGAGGTCGGCGCCTGGGAGCTGCGCGATCCGCGTCTCGCGGCGCTGCTGGAGAGCTACGCCCTCGCTTACGGCCTCGACCCGCGCGTCACCCCGGCGAGCGCGACCGTGCTGCCGTACATGGAGCATGCCTTCGGGAGCTGGTACGTCCGCGGCGGCGTGCGGGAGTTGGCGCGCGCGGTGTATGAGCGGTGCGTGGCCCGCAGGGTCGAGTTCCACTTCGGCGCCGAGGTGACGGGGGTGCTGGAGAAGGACGGCCGGGCGGCCGGGGTGGAGCTGGCGGACGGGACGGTGGCGGAGGCGGACCATGTGGTCGCCGGAGTGCATCCCGTACGGCTGCAGGAGCTGACGGAACGCCGGCTCGACGACGAGGGTGATGTGCGACCCGGCACGGCACCCCGCCCCGGACGGTTCACCGTGCTGCTGGCGCTGCGCGGCGCGCGGGAGTCCGGCGCGGTTCATCACACGGTCGTGCACGCGCCCGACCGCGCGGCCGAGTTGGAGTCTCTGCACTCCGGAACGGCCGAGCCCGTGCGGCCCACGGTGACCGTGCTGCGGCCGGACGACCCGGCGCTGCGACGGGACGAGGAGCACGAGTCGGCTGTCCTGTCCGCGGTGGTCCCGGCGGAGACCGACCTGCGCCGGTCGGAGCGGGGCGAACGTCTCGCGGACCTGCTGGTCGCGGCGGCCGAGGCCGCGATACCCGGCCTGCGCGAGCGGCTGCTGTGGCGCGAGGTCCGGTCGCCGGGACGCGGAGTGGACGAGACGGACGCCGGCTTCGGGGGCGTGTCCGCTCCGTCACTGGCGGCCGGGGAAGGGCGCTTCCTGCATCCGGCCAACACCACCCGCTTCCCGGGCCTGTACCGGGTCGGAGGCTGGTCGCACCCCGGCGGGGGCCTGCCGCACGCCGGTATGTCGGGGGCGCTGGTGGCGGGTCTGATCGTGGAGGGACCGGAGTTCCGGGGCTCTCAGTGAGCGCCCCGGCCTGCAGGGTCCTCAGAGGCGGTACCGGGCCGCCAGAAACGGTACTGCGCGTTCAGAAGCGGTACTGCTCGTCGTATCCGTTCCCCTGAGCATGGCCTTGCCCCTGCCCCTGCCCGTTGTCCTGGTAGGGGTGGTGCTGCTCCTGCGGGAGCTCGCCGCCGTAGGCCTCGTCGGTGCGCTGCTGCGGGACCCACACCCCGCCGGACGGGGTCTGGCCGTCGTAGTAGGTTCCGGTGGCGTACTGGTCCTGGCCGTAGCCCTGCTGGGCGTACTGACCGTAGGCGTCGTAGCCGCCGCCGTAGGTCTGGGTGCCGATGTACGGGTCGGAGTATGCGGCGTACTGCTGCTGGCCGATGGTGTCGTAGCCGTACTGCTGCTGGTTGTAGCCGGAGTAGTCGTACCCGTAGGACTGGTCGGCGCCCTGGGCGGCCGTCGCGTACTGGTCCTGGGACTGCCCCGCGTTCGCGTAGGACGCGTCGGCGGCGGCGTACGCGGAGCCGCTGTATATGCCGTAGGAACCGGTGTCCTCGGGCAGGGGCTGCGGCTCGTAGACCGCGGTGGTGTCGGCGGCGGGCTGGGAGGAGCGGGCGGGCGTGAAGACGTCGTCGCGGTCGTAGTCGTCCTCATTGCCGTAGGACACGTTGTCGCGGTGGTAGTCGCCCTGGTCGTCGTGGCCGTCGTCGCCCGGCTCGAGGTCGGAGACCTCCAGGGTCGGGTCCTGGTGGTCGGGTTCGCCGCGGTCGCGCTTGCCGACGCCCGCGATGCCCGTCCGGCTGACCGCCCAGCCCGACGCGAAGCCGCGGCGGAAGGACAGCGTGACGTAGGTCTGACCGACCGCGAACGCGGCAGCGCCGAGACCGATGACGATCACCGAGGGGATCAGCACCCCGAGCACGACGCCGAGGAACCCCGCGAAGGCGAGCAGCCGCCAGCGCAGCCGCGCCTTGTACTGCAGCAGCACCTCGCCCAGCAGCCACAGCGCGACGATGCCGAACGCGATGTAGAGGACCGTCCAGCCCATGTACGCCCCTCTCCGAGTCGCCGCTACGCAGTGTGTCGTATACCCGTGCGGCCGGTCTAGGCCTGCGGGGGGTGGTGCAGGCCCAGGTTTTCGTAGATTTCCAGCGTCGCCGTGGAGTTGTTGAGCGTGATGAAGTGCAATCCGGGCACTCCCTCGGCCAGCAGCCGCGCGCAGAACTCCGTGGCGAATTCGATGCCAATGGAGCGTACAGCGGTCGGATCGTCTTTTGCTGTGAGGATCCGCTCTTTCAGGGCGGCCGGGATGGCGGCGTTGCTGAGTTGCGGCAGCCGCTCCAACATCTTCACGCTGGTCACCGGCATGACCTCGGGGATGACGGGGGTCTCGCAGCCGGCCGCGGCGACCCGGTCACGCAGCCGCAGATAGGACTCCGGCCGGAAGAACATCTGTGTGATGGCGTAGTCGGCGCCGGCCCGGCACTTGTCGACGAAGTGGGCCACGTCCGTGTCCCAGTCCTCGGAGCGCGGGTGCATCTCCGGGAAGGCCGCGACGCCGACGCAGAAGTCGCCCGACTCCTTGATGAGCTGGACGAGCTCGGCGGCATAGGTCAGTCCCGTCGGGTGCGGCACCCAGTCACCCATGGGGTCGCCGGGCGGGTCGCCGCGCACGGCGAGCATGTTGCGGATCCCGGCGTCGGCGTACTGGCCGATGATGTTGCGCAGCTCGGCGATGGAGTGGTTGACCGCGGTGAGGTGGGCGACCGGGGTGAGCGTGGTGTCGGCGGCGATCTGCTCGGTCGCCTTCACCGTGCCCGCACGGGTGGAGCCGCCCGCCCCGTACGTCACGGAGACGAAGCTGGGAGCCACGGCCTCGACCCTGCGCAGCGCGTTCCAGAGGTTGCGTTCGCCCTTCTCCGTCTTCGGAGCCCAGAACTCGAACGAGAACGTCGTCTTGCCGGTCGCGAGCATGTCACGCACCGTGCGCGCGTGGTCAGTCCTGGTGGATGCGGTTCCGAGGGCCATACCCGCAGGTTAGTCAGGGGGCGGCGACTCCCCCAACCGGATGCGGGATATTTGCCTGATTTGTCTATTTGTTGTCCACCTATCGGACAACCCGGCGGACATTCTTCGGACAAGCCGTCAGGCATTCCGTCCGACAAGCTGCCGCACGTTCTGTCGGACAACCTGCCTGATTTCCATCGGACAATCCTTCTGACGCCCATCGGACAATCCGCTGGATGTCGAACTCCGACCGGGCCTGCGTCACACGCTTCGCAGCCGCTTGGCGAACTCCTGCGCCGCCACGCCCGGATCGTCGGCCTCCGTGATCGCGCGGACGACCACGACACGGTGTGCGCCGGCCTCGAGTACCTCGTCGAGGTTGCCCAGGTCGATGCCGCCGATGGCGAACCAGGGGCGCTCGGTGCCGAGGGAGGCGGTGTGGCGGACCAGGTCGAGACCGGGGGCGTGGCGGCCGGGCTTGGTGGGGGTCGGCCAGCAGGGGCCGGTGCAGAAGTAGTCGACGCCCTCCTGGACGGCGGCCGCCGCGGCTTCGGACTCGGCATGGGTGGAGCGGCCGATGAGGACGTCCTCGCCGAGGATCGCGCGGGCCGCGGGGACCGGGAGGTCGCCCTGGCCGAGGTGGAGCACGTCGGCACCGGCGGCGTGCGCCACGTCCGCGCGGTCGTTGACGGCGAGGAGCTTGCCGTGACGGGCGCAGGCGTCGGCGAAGACCTTCAGGTGCTCCAGCTCCTCGGCGGCCTCCATGCCCTTGTCGCGCAACTGCACGATGTCGACCCCGCCCGCCAGGACGGCGTCCAGGAACTCCGGCAGGTCACCCTGGCGCCTGCGGGCGTCCGTGCACAGGTAGACGCGGGCGTCGGCGAGCTCGGCGCGTGCGGCAGCGGCGGTGTCGGGCATACGAGGGTCCCCCGTGGGTGTCGTTCCTGGTCGGCGGCGTACGGGCTGCGGCCGGCCGTGGCCGTCGGTTTCTGCGGGCCGCAGTGAACCACGGCCGCGGCCCTGCCTGCGCGGACCTCGGCCCGTACGCCGGACGGTGTTCGGTTCAGCCTGTTCGGATCAGACGGCGAGCGCCTGGGCCCGGCGCTTCACCTCCGTACCGCGATTCTCGCTCAGTGCCTGCGCGGGGGTGCCGGGCAGGCTGTCGTCGGGGGTGAAGAGCCACTCGATCATCTCTTCGTCGGTGAAGCCGTCGTCCCTCAGGAGCGTCAGGGTGCCGGTCAGGCCCTTGACGACCTTCTGCTCGGCCTCGTCGATGAATGCGGCGGGCACGTGCAGCGCTCGGTTCTCACCTCGGCGTACGGCGATGAGCTGGCCCTCCTTGACCAGCTGCCGCACACGCGTCACCTCGACATCGAGCATCTCTGCGATGTCGGGGAGGGTGAGCCAGGCGGGGACGAGAGCATCGATCTTTGCGTCAATCTCGGTCACGGACTCAAGCCTGCCATCCCGCACTGACAGTCGGAAGCCAGAACCGTCCGACCTGGGGGTTTCGCCGTCCCGTCGGGGCCGCCGTCCGGGTACTACGCCGTGGCCGTCTTCATGGGCCGCGCCGGGTCCACCAGCAGCTCCGGGTCCATCGCGGCGCCCGCCTCGATCAGCCGTCTGCCCTGCGCCAGGTCCCTCGGCCTGCCGACCGCCAGCAGGGCGACCAGGCGGCTCTCGCGCAGCCAGCAGACGGACCAGGCGGGGCCCGAGGGGTCGCCGCGCCACAGGGTCGTGTCGGCGGCGGTGTGATGGCCGGCGTACTGGACGAAGCGGCCGAACTGCTCGGACCAGAAGTACGGGACCGGGTCGTAGACCGCGGGGGGCTCTCCGGTGGCCTCGCCGATGATGTTCGCGGCCACCGTGCGCGGGCCCTGCAGGGCGTTGTCCCAGTGGTGGACCAGCAGACGCTCGTCGTACCGTCCCGAAGAGAAGGAGGCGCAGTCGCCGACCGCGAAGATGTCCGGTGCCGAGGTGCGCAGGTGGGCGTCGGCGACGACTTCGCGGTGCGCGCCGAGCTCGATGCCCGCGCCGGTCAGCCAGGCCGTGGCGGGGCGCGCGCCGATGCCGACCACCACGGCGCCCGCGGGCAGCCGGGAGCCGTCGTCGAGGACGACCGCGCCGGGCTCGATGTACGCCACGCGCGCGTGCGTGCGCAGTTCGGCGCCCGCGTCGGCGTACCAGGCGGCCATCGGTGCGGCCACCTCGGCGGGCAGCGCCCCGGCGAGCGGCCGGTCGGCGGCCTCGACGACGGTGACCGCGCAGCCCGCCTCGCGCGCGGCGGTGGCGAACTCCGCGCCGATCCAGCCCGCGCCGACGACCACGATGTCGTGTTGCCTGGCGAGCACGGGCCGCAGCCGCTCGGCGTCGTCCAGGGTGCGCAGCAGATGCACCCCGGGCACGCCCTCGGTGCCCGGCAGCGTGACCGGTTCCGCGCCGGTCGCAAGGACCAGGACGTCGTACCGCACCGGCCCGGCCTCGGTGTCCAGCTCGTGCTCGCCGGGGCGCACGCCGAGCACCTCGCACCCCAGCCGCAGTTCGATGCCGAGCGCCTCGAAGTCGACGTCGAAGGCGGAGCCCTCGGACTTGCCGAGCAGGACGGCCTTGGACAGCGGCGGCCGGTCGTAGGGCTGATGGGGTTCGGCGCCGATCACCGTCACGGTGCCGGTGAAGCCCTGTTCGCGCAGGGCGACCGCGGTCTGGACACCGGCCATGCCCGCGCCGACGACGGCCACGCGCCGCCCCGGTGACGTGCTCTCTTCCCGCGTCTGCTCGCTCACCTGATCACCATAGACAACTGACTATTTGTCAGTCAGGAGTCGTGCTCAGTGACCTGCTCCACAACACTGGTCCCGCTGCCCGACTGCGACTCCCAGTCCCAGGTCTCCTCCAGTCGCATACGCCCGTCCGGCAGCTCCACGACAGCCGAGACGCAGTGCCCCGAGGACGTCGTCCCGTCGTGCTTGAGCTGTACGTACCGGAAGTCCAGACGGTCACCTGACCGAGTACCCACGAGATGCCCGCGCACGACGTCGCCGCCCGCGTACTCGGCCCAGATCTCGCCGCCCTGCTCGTGGTACGTGAACCGGGTCCGGGTACCCACCTGACCTGGGGCCTGGTCGGCGACGGGGGCGAGGACGAGGCCGTCCAGCGAGCGGGGCATGACGGAAGGCTCCCTTACAGAGGCACGGCGGGTCGGGCTAGGGTGGCCAACGTACAAGCACTCGCGGGAGCCCGGACGCACCGGGCTGAGAGGGAGGCTGGCGGCCTCCGACCGTACGAACCTGATCCGGGTCATGCCGGCGAAGGGAGGGGCTGGACGCCCATGTCGTCACGTACGTCAGACGTCCTCGTCATCGGGGGCGGGATCATCGGCCTGGTCACGGCCTGGCGGGCCGCGCAGCGCGGCTTCGCCACGGCCGTCGTGGACCCCGAACCGGGCGGCGGGGCCGCTCAGGTGGCCGCCGGGATGCTGGCCGCGGTCACGGAACTGCACTACGGCGAGCAGACCCTGCTCGGCCTCAACCTGGAGTCCGCCCGCCGCTACCCGGGCTTCGCGGCCGAGCTCACCGACCTCACCGGCCAGGACCTCGGCTACCGCCGGTGCGGCACGCTCGCCGTCGCCCTGGACGCCGACGACCGCGCCCATCTGCGCGAACTGCACGCCCTGCAGCGGGAGTCGGGCCTTGAGTCGGAGTGGCTGTCGGGGCGCGAATGCCGGCGCCTGGAGCCGATGCTCGCACCGGGCGTGCGCGGCGGCCTGCGGGTGGACGGCGACCACCAGATCGACCCGCGGCGGCTGGCACGCGCGCTGGTGGCCGCGTGCGAGCGGGCCGGAGTCGTGTTCCACCGGGCGTGGGCCGAGCGGTTCCACGTCGTACGGGACCGGGCCTGCGGCGTCACCACGACCGACGGCGCCGAGTTGGGCGCGGGCCAGGTGGTGCTGGCCGCCGGCAGCCTCAGCGGACGGCTGCCGGGCGTCCCGGACGACGTGCTGCCGCCCGTACGCCCCGTGAAGGGGCAGGTGCTGCGGCTGACCGTGCCGAAGCGGTACGCGCCGTTCCTGAGCCGCACGGTACGCGCCGTCGTCCGCGGCAGCCATGTCTACCTGGTGCCGCGCGAGAACGGCGAGCTGGTCGTCGGAGCGACCAGCGAGGAGCTGGGCTGGGACACGACGGTCACCGCGGGCGGCGTGTACGAGCTGCTGCGCGACGCGCACGAGCTGGTCCCCGGGATCACCGAGCTGCCGCTGACGGAGACGCGGGCCGGACTGCGCCCCGGCTCCCCGGACAACGCGCCTCTGCTCGGCCCGACCGAACTGCCCGGTCTGCTGCTGGCCACCGGCCACTACCGCAACGGCGTGCTGCTCACCCCGGTCACCGGCGACGCCATGGCGCACGCCCTGACCACGGGTGAACTCCCGGACGAGGCACGCCCGTTCACTCCCAAGCGTTTCGCGCTCCTGGAGCAGCCCGCATGAACATCTCCGTCAACGGAGAGCCCAGGGAATTCGCCTCCGGCACGGCTCTCGACACCGTCGTACGCGCGCTGACCCCGGCTCCCTCCGGAGTGGCCGCCGCCCTGAACGAAACCGTCGTCCCGCGCGCGCAGTGGCCGTCGACGTCCCTCTGCGAGGGGGACCGCGTCGAGGTCCTCACCGCCGTCCAAGGAGGCTGACCATGGCCGACGACCCCTTTGTCATCGGCGGTACGTCCTTCACGTCCCGTCTGATCATGGGCACCGGCGGTGCCCCCAGCCTCGACGTCCTCGAGCGGGCGCTGGTGGCGTCCGGCACGGAGCTGACGACGGTCGCGATGCGGCGCGTGGACCCCTCGGTGCACGGCTCGGTGCTGTCCGTCCTGGAGAAGCTCGGCATCCGGGTGCTGCCGAACACGGCGGGCTGCTTCACCGCCGGGGAGGCCGTGCTGACCGCCCGCCTCGCGCGTGAGGCGCTCGGCACCGAACTGATCAAGCTTGAGGTGATCGCCGACGAGCGCACCCTGCTGCCGGACCCGATCGAGCTGCTGGACGCGGCGGAGACCCTGGTCGACGACGGATTCACGGTGCTGCCGTACACCAACGACGACCCGGTTCTCGCGCGCAGGCTGGAGGACGTCGGCTGCGCGGCGATCATGCCGCTCGGCTCGCCCATCGGTTCCGGGCTCGGCATCCGCAACCCGCACAACTTCCAGCTGATCACCGAGCACGCGCGCGTGCCTGTGATTCTGGACGCGGGCGCCGGTACGGCCTCGGACGCGGCGCTCGCGATGGAGCTGGGGTGTGCGGGTGTGATGCTTGCCTCAGCGGTGACGCGGGCGCAGGAGCCGCAGCTGATGGCCGAGGCCATGAAGCACGCCGTGGAGGCGGGCAGGCTCGCGTACCGGGCGGGCCGCATCCCGCGCCGCCATTTCGCGGAGGCGTCCTCGCCGCACGAGGGGCGCGCGCACCTGGATCCCGAACGCCCCGCGTTCTGAACTCGCGTTCGACAAGATCCGGAAGTCGGTGCGACGTCCGTCACAGCTCGGCTGCAGTCCCGCCCCGATCTCACCCGAACCGGGAGCCCTGTCAGTCACGGCTCGTACACTCACCTGCGTGGATACGACCCTTCAGGACCCTCTGGTCGGGCAGGTGCTCGACGGGCGCTATCGCGTGGACGCGCGGATCGCGGTCGGCGGGATGGCCACGGTCTACCGGGCCCTGGACACCCGCCTCGACCGCGTGCTCGCGCTCAAGGTGATGCACCCGACGCTCGCAGCCGACGGCACCTTCGTCGACCGGTTCATCCGCGAGGCGAAGTCGGTCGCAAGGCTCGCGCACCCGAACGTGGTGCAGGTCTTCGACCAGGGCACCGACGGGTCGTACGTCTACCTCGCCATGGAGTACGTCGCCGGGTGCACCCTGCGTGACGTGCTGCGCGAGCGCGGGGCGCTGCAGCCGCGCGCCGCCCTGGACATCCTGGAGCCGGTGCTCGCCGCGCTCGGCGCCGCGCACCGCGCCGGGTTCGTGCACCGAGACATGAAGCCGGAGAACGTGCTGATAGGGGACGACGGCCGGGTCAAGGTCGCCGACTTCGGGCTGGTGCGGTCCGTGGACACGGTCACCAACACCACCGGCACCGTCCTCGGCACCGTCTCCTACCTGGCTCCCGAGCAGATAGAGCAGGGCACGGCCGACCCCCGGGTGGACGTGTACGCGTGCGGTGTTGTCCTGTACGAGATGCTGACCGGCGGCCGGCCGCACGACGGGGACTCCCCGGCCACCGTCCTGTACAAGCACATCCACGAGGACGTCCCGCCGCCGTCGGCCGCCGTGCCGGGGCTGGCGTACCGGCTGGACGAGCTGGTCGCGTCGGCGACCGCCCGCACCCCCGACCTGCGCCCGCAGGACGCGGTGGCGCTGCTCGCGCAGGCCCGCGAGGTGCGCGCCGCGCTCAGCACGGACCAGCTGGACGCGCGGCCGCCGCAGGCCTTCGCCGCGGATCACCGGAGCATCTCCGAGGACCGTACGAGCGTGATCCCGCGCGCGCTGACTGTGCCGCGCCTGCTGCCGGTCAACGAGGACGCGGACCGGCTGCACCGCACCAGCCGCCTGGAGACGCCTCCGCCGCTGCCGCCGCAGCGCCGTGGCACCGCGCGCTCACGGCGCGGCCCGCTCGCGGTCGTCGTCGCCGTACTGCTGATCCTCGGGGTCGGCACGGGCGTGTGGTACATCAACTCCGGCCAGTTCACCAAGGTCCCGCCGCTGCTGGCGAAGACCCAGACGCAGGCCACCCGGCAACTGCAGAAGGCGGGCCTCGACCTCGGCGCGGTCAGGCACGCGTACAGCGACACGGTGCAGCGGGGCACGGTCATCAGCTCGGACCCCGCGCCCGGCACCCGCATCCGTGACAACAGGTCGGTGGCCCTCACCATCTCCGACGGCCCGGAGACCGTGCAGGTACCCGACGTGTCGGCGCGGACGCTGGCCGAGGCGACGGCGCAGCTGAAGAAGAGCGGGCTGGAGCCGGGCATGGTCACCCGGCAGTTCAGCCAAGACGTCCCCAAGGGCTCGGTGATCTCCACGACCCCCGAGGCGGGCACCAAGCGGCACGCGGGTGCGGCGATCGCCCTGGTCGTCAGCAGGGGCAGCCCGGTGGACGTCCCGGACGTCACAGGCGAGGACCTGGCTTCCGCCAAGTCCGGCCTGGAGGGCGCCGGCCTGACGGTGAAGGTCGCCTCCGCACAGATCAACTCCGAGTACGACAAGGGCCAGGTCGCGGCGCAGACGCCCGCGGGCGACAGCCAGGCCGCCGACGGTGACACGGTGACGCTGACGCTGTCCAAGGGCCCGGAGATGGTCGAGGTCCCGGACGTCACCGGCGACAGTGTGGACGACGCGCACAAGGCCCTGGAGGGCGCCGGCTTCAAGGTCGAGGAGGACCGCGGTCTGCTCGGCCTGTTCGGCGACACCGTCAAGAACCAGTCCGTCAAGGGCGGGGACACGGCACCCAAGGGGTCGACGATCACCATCAAGATCCGGTGACGGAGCAGGTCGCAGCGCATGACACCCTGAACGGGTGAAGAGTCAGCAGTCCCGCAACCCCGTCGGCGGCCATGTCCCCGTCGCCGGTGGTCTCCACTCCGTCGGTCTGTCCTACGCCCACGACCTGAAGGCCGAGACGGTGCAGGTATTCGTCGCCAACCCGCGCGGCTGGGCCACGCCCGCCGGCAATCCGCGGCAGGACGAGGAGTTCCGCGAGGTGTGCGCGGCCGAGTCGATCCCGGCGTACGTCCACGCCCCGTACCTGATCAACTTCGGCTCGCACACCGAGGCGACCGTGGAGAAGTCGGTGGAGTCGCTGCGGCACTCGCTGCGGCGCGGGCGGGAGATCGGGGCGCTCGGCGTGGTCGTGCACACGGGCAGCGCGACGGGCGGCCGGGACCGGTCCGTGGCCCTGAAGCAGGTAAGGGAGCATCTGCTGCCGCTGCTGGACGAGCTCACCCAGGACGACGACCCGTTCCTGCTGCTGGAGTCGACGGCCGGGCAGGGCTCCTCGCTCTGCTCGCGGACCTGGGACTTCGGGCCGTACTTCGAGGCGCTGGACGCCCATCCGAAGCTGGGCGTCTGCCTGGACACCTGCCACATCTTCGCGGCCGGGCACGATCTGACCGGCCCGAGCGGCATGCATCAGACCCTCGATCTGCTGGTGGACACGGTCGGTGAGGGCCGGCTGAAGCTGATCCACGCCAACGACTCCAAGGACGTGGTCGGCGCGCACAAGGACCGGCACGAGAACATCGGCGCAGGTCATATCGGCGAGGACCCCTTCCGGGCGCTGATGACCCACCCCGCCACCGAGGGCGTACCGCTGATCATCGAGACGCCCGGCGGCAAGGAGGGGCATGCGGCCGATGTGGAGCGGCTGAAAAAACTGCGCGATTCCTGACCCGTTCCGAAATACCCCTGGGGGGTATACGGTTCCTGCTCGGTGCAGGAACCGTTACCTGACATTGGGGGCAGTCATGCAGCACGAGGAACACGCGCACGCGCACCATCACCCGGCGGCCGCCACCTGGAGCACGGCCGCGCAGGCCACCCTCCACTGCCTCACCGGCTGCGCCGTCGGCGAGGTGCTGGGCATGGTGATCGGCACGGCCTTCGGCTGGGGCAACGTGGCGACGACGGTGCTGGCGATCGTCCTCGCGTTCTTCTTCGGCTACTCACTCACGCTGCGCGGGGTGCTGCGGGCCGGCGTCGACTTCCGTACGGCCTTCCGGGTGGCACTGGCCGCGGACACCCTGTCCATCGCGGTGATGGAGCTGATCGACAACGGTGTGATCGTGCTGTGGCCGGACGCGATGAACGCGCAACTGGCGGACCTGCTGTTCTGGGGTTCGCTCGCGATCTCGCTCGCGCTCGCCTTCTTCGCGACGACGCCCGTCAACAAGTGGATGATCGGCCGCGGCAAGGGCCATGCGGTGGTGCACGGGTACCACCACTGACCTGCGAAGACCGGAATCAGAGCTCGGGGCCCTCCCCGGGCTCCTCCTGGTAGGAGTAGCGCTGTTCCTTCCACGGGTCGCCGACGTTGTGGTAGCCGCGCTCCTCCCAGAAGCCACGGCGGTCGGCGGTCATGTACTCCACGCCTCGCACCCACTTGGGGCCCTTCCAGGCATACAGATGGGGCACGACGAGGCGCAGCGGAAAGCCGTGTTCCGCAGTCAGCAGTTCGCCGTCCTTGTGGGTGGCGAAGATGGTCCGCTCGGAGGCGAAATCCGCCAGGCGGAGGTTCGAACTGAATCCGTATTCGGCCCACACCATCACATGGGTGACCGCGGGTGCGGGCGGCGCGATCTCAAGAATCGTACGAGCCGGAATGCCGCCCCACTCGGCGCCGAGCATGCTGAACTTCGTGACGCAGTGCAGGTCGGCCACGACGGTGGTGTACGGCAGAGCCGTGAACTCCTCATGAGTCCAGCAGTGCTTCTCGCCCTCCGCGGTGGCACCGAAGACCCTGAACTCCCAGCGCTCCGGGCGGAACTTGGGAACGGGCCCGTAGTGCGTGACCGGCCAGCCGCGCTGCAGACGCTGCCCCGGGGGAAGCTCGGACTGTGCTGCTCCTCCTGAATCGCGTTCTCCCGATTCACGCTCCACCGGCTGACCCATGACTCCATCCTGACAGACCTCGGACGGTGCACTTGACCGCACCCGCCAAACCGAGGCGATTAGCACCGAGCATGCACTTACCTACTAAGCGCAGACTTACTGGACGATCTTCATTGCCGGTGCAATCATGCGGCGCAACCTGCCAGTTCCCCCCACTTGGAAGGAGCCTCTGCGATGCAGGGCGACCCCGAGGTCATCGAATTCCTCAATGAGCAGCTCACCGGCGAGCTGACCGCGATCAACCAGTACTTTCTGCACGCGAAGATGCAGGAGAACTTCGGCTGGACGAAGCTCGCCAAGTACACGCGGCACGAGTCGTTCGACGAGATGAAGCACGCGGAGGTGCTCACCGACCGGATCCTCTTCCTGGAGGGACTGCCGAACTACCAGCGGCTCTTCCACGTGCGCGTGGGACAGACGGTCAAGGAGATGTTCGAGGCGGACCGGCAGATCGAGGTCGAGGCGATCGACCGCCTCAAGCGGGGCATCGAGGTGATGCGGAACAAGGGCGACATCACATCCGCGAACATCTTCGAGTCGATCCTCGAGGACGAGGAGCACCACATCGACTATCTCGACACCCAGCTGGAACTGGTGGACAAGCTCGGCGAGGCGCTCTACATCGCGCAGCTGATCGAGCAGCCGGAGAGCTAGGCCGCCTCGTCCAGCGCGGCCAGGACCGGCTTGCCCTGATCTGCGAGCTCACGGCGGGGGCACTCGCCCCTGCCGAGCAGCGCCTGGATACGGCGTACGCACGAACCGCAGTCCGTGCCCGCCTTGCAGGCCGACGCTATCTGGCGCGGGGTGCAGGCACCGTCCTCCGCGTGCTTCTTGACCTGCTGTTCCGTGACGCCGAAGCAACTGCAGACGAACACGCGGTTCACCTCCCGCCGGGATCGAAGTGTGCCGTCCCGACTGATCGGTGAGGCTAACCTAACCTTACCCGTCGCCTTGTTCCCGCAAAAGTGCAGAGGGGCGCGGATCGTATGTGATCCGCGCCCCATCGCTGTGATCAGCGGTTACTGGTCCCGGTACATCTCCGCGACGAGGAACGCCAGGTCGAGGGACTGGCTGCGGTTCAGGCGCGGATCGCAGGCCGTCTCGTAGCGCTGGTGCAGATCGTCGACGAAGATCTCGTCGCCGCCGCCCACGCACTCGGTGACGTCGTCACCGGTGAGCTCGACGTGGATGCCGCCCGGGTGCGTGCCGAGGCCCTTGTGGACCTCGAAGAAGCCCTTGACCTCGTCCAGCACATCGTCGAAACGGCGGGTCTTGTGACCGGAGGCCGCCTCGAAGGTGTTGCCGTGCATCGGGTCGGTCACCCAGGCCACGGTCGCGCCGGAGGCGGTGACCTTCTCGACCAGCTCGGGAAGCTTGTCGCGGATCTTGTCCGCGCCCATGCGGACGATGAAGGTCAGCCGGCCCGGCTCGCGGTCCGGGTCCAGGCGGTCGATGTACTGCAGCGCCTCCTCGGCCGTGGTCGTCGGGCCGAGCTTGATGCCGATCGGGTTGCGGATCTTCGAGGCGAACTCGATGTGCGCGCCGTCCAGCTGCCGGGTGCGCTCACCGATCCACACCATGTGCCCGGAGACGTCGTACAGCTGCCCCGTACGGGAGTCCACCCTGGTCAGCGCCGACTCGTAGTCAAGGAGCAGCGCCTCGTGCGAGGAGTAGAACTCGACGGTCTTGAACTCCTCAGGGTCGGTGCCGCAGGCCCGCATGAAGTTCAGCGCGTTGTCGATCTCCCGCGCGAGCTGCTCGTAGCGCTGCCCGGACGGGGACGACTTCACGAAGTCCTGGTTCCAGGCGTGCACCTGACGCAGGTCGGCGTACCCGCCGGTGGTGAAGGCCCGCACCAGGTTCAGCGTGGACGCGGACGCGTGGTACATCCGCTTCAGCCGCTCCGGGTCGGGGATCCGGGCGGCCTCGGTGAAGTCGAAGCCGTTGACGGAGTCACCGCGGTAGGTCGGCAGGGTCACGCCGTCGCGGGTCTCGGTCGGCTTCGAACGCGGCTTGGAGTACTGGCCGGCGATACGGCCGACCTTCACGACCGGCACCGAGGCGGCGTACGTCAGCACCGCGCCCATCTGCAGCAGCGTCTTGAGCTTGTTGCGGATGTGGTCGGCGGACACCGCGTCGAAGGCCTCGGCGCAGTCGCCGCCCTGGAGGAGGAACGCCTCTCCCTTGGCGACGGCCGCCATCCGGGCGCGCAGCTGGTCGCACTCGCCCGCGAAGACGAGCGGCGGATACGACTCGAGGTCCGCAACAACTGCGCGCAGAGCCTCGGTGTCGGGGTACTCGGGCTGCTGCGCCGCGGGCAGATCTCGCCAGGTGTTGCCAGCGCTCGCGCTGGTCTTAGCGTTCACGGTCACCCCGTAAACATTACGGGGTCGTGTCGACTGCTTTTCCTTCCGCTCGACTGGTGAGACGGAGGGATCACGCTCCGGACGGCGCGGTGGTGCGGTAGGGTGCACCGCATGTTCGCGCTTTCGACCCAGAACTGGTGGTGGACCGCTCATCCGGCGGCCCACTGACTGCGCGTACGCAAGACTTCGCGAAGGCCGCCCGAGGGGCGGCCTTCGGCGTTTCCCGGGGTCCGTTCCTCTCCAGTAGAGAAGGAAAACGGACTCATGCACCTGGCCGACCTGCTCGACGATCCCCGACCGTTCGCCCTGCTGCGCCGCCGCGCGCCGGGCCGCGACGAGAACACCGTAGAGGTGCTGCTCGGGCCGGTCACCGCGTACGACCGCCTGGCCGACCTCCCCGACGAGGGCCTCGCGCTCGTCCCCTTCCGCCAGATCCGCGAACGCGGCTTCGACGTCCGCGACGACGGGACACCGCTGGCCTTCCTCACCCCCGAGGAGTCGTACGAGATCCCGCTCGCCGACGCCCTCGCGCAGCTCCCGGCGCACGACGTACGGGTGGCGGGTGGCGGCTTCGACGTCGAGGACGGGGACTACGGCGAGATCGTCGGCCGGGTGCTGCACGAGGAGATCGGGCGGGGCGAGGGCGCCAACTTCGTGATCCGGCGGACGTACGAGGGCGAGATCCCGGGGTTCTCCCGCACGGACGCGCTGGCGCTGTTCCGGCGGCTGCTGGAGGGCGAGCGCGGCGCGTACTGGACGTTCGTCGTGCACACCGGAGATCAAAATGGGCCCGCAGGGCCTTCCTTGGAAGGGCGGGGGCGGGAGACGGGTGGGCGGACGCTGGTCGGAGCCAGTCCCGAGGTGCACGTGCGGATGTCCGGCGGCACGGTCGTCATGAACCCGATCAGCGGGACGTACCGATATCCCGCCGAGGGCCCGACGCCCGAGCACCTGCTGGGCTTCCTCGCCGACGGCAAGGAGATCGAGGAGCTGTCGATGGTCGTCGACGAGGAGCTCAAGATGATGTGCACCGTCGGCGACATGGGCGGGGTCGTCGTCGGCCCGCGGCTGAAGGAGATGGCCCATCTCGCGCACACCGAGTACGAGTTGCGCGGGAAGTCCTCGCTGGACGTGCGCGAGGTCCTGAAGGAGACCATGTTCGCGGCCACCGTCACCGGCTCGCCGGTGCAGAACGCCTGCCGGGTCATCGAGCGGCACGAGGTCGGCGGGCGCGGCTACTACGCGGGTGCGCTCGCGCTGCTCGGCCGGGACTCCGGCGGCGCGCAGACCCTCGACTCCCCCATCCTGATCCGTACGGCGGACATCTCCCCCGAAGGACATCTGCGCGTCCCGGTCGGCGCCACCCTGGTCCGCGGCTCGGACCCGGCGAGCGAGGTCGCCGAGACGCATGCGAAGGCGGCGGGCGTACTGGCGGCGCTTGGCGTACGTCCGTCACGGCCGCGCGAGGAGCACGCGCGCGTGCGTCTGGCCGACGACCCACGCGTGCGTGCCGCGCTCGACGGGCGCCGGGCCTCGCTGGCGCCGTTCTGGCTGCGGATGCAGGAGCGGTCGTACGAGCTCGACGGGCATGCCTTCGTGGTCGACGGCGAGGACACCTTCACCTCGATGCTCGCGCATGTGCTGCGCTCGGCCGGGCTGGAGGTCACCGTCCGGCGCTACGACGAGCCGGGCCTCGGTGAAGCCGTCCTCGCCCACGAGGGGCCCCTCGTGCTGGGCCCTGGTCCCGGTGACCCGTCCGACCTGGACGACCCCAAGATGCGGTTCCTGCGCGAGCTCACGGCGCGGGTCATCCGTGAGCACCGGCACGGCGTGCTCGGCGTCTGCCTCGGGCACGAGCTGATCGCGGCCGAGCTGGGGCTGGAGATCGTGCGGAAGGAAGTGCCGTACCAGGGGGCGCAGGCGACGATCGAGCTGTTCGGACGGACGGAGACCGTCGGCTTCTACAACAGCTTCGTGGCGCGCTGCGAGGACGAGGCGGCGCAGGAGCTGGCCGCGCACGGGGTCGAGGTGAGCCGGGCGGACAACGGGGAAGTGCACGCCGTACGGGGCCCTGGGTTCGCCGGCGTGCAGTTCCACCCGGAGTCGATCCTCACGCTGAACGGTGCGGCTGTCGTACGGGAGTTGGCGGGCCGGCTGCGCAACACGACCGTGTGACCGTCTGGGGGCGCGGAGCCCCCAGACTTCCGTTTCTCGTCGCCCGAGGATCAGCCGAAGAAGACCCCGACCTCCTCGTAGAGCTTCGGGTCCACCGTCTTCAGCTTCGCCGTCGCCTCCGCGATCGGGACGCGGACGATGTCGGTGCCGCGCAGGGCGACCATCTTGCCGAAGTCGCCCTCGTGGACGGCGTCGATGGCGTGCAGGCCGAAGCGGGTGGCGAGCCAGCGGTCGAAGGCGCTCGGGGTGCCGCCGCGCTGGATGTGACCGAGGACGGTCGTGCGGGCCTCCTTGCCGGTGCGCTTCTCGATCTCCTTGGCGAGCCATTCGCCGACCCCGGACAGTCGGACGTGCCCGAAGGAGTCCAGCGACTCGTCCTTGAGGACCACGTCGCCGTCCTTGGGCATGGCGCCCTCGGCGACGACCACGATGGGGGCGTACGAGGCCTTGAAGCGGGAGGTGATCCAGGCGCAGACCTGTTCCAGGTCGAAGCGCTGCTCGGGGATGAGGATGACGTTGGCGCCGCCCGCGAGGCCGGAGTGCAGGGCGATCCAGCCGGCGTGCCGGCCCATCACCTCGCAGACCAGGACGCGCATGTGGGACTCGGCGGTGGTGTGCAGACGGTCGATGGCCTCGGTGGCGATGCCGACCGCGGTGTCGAAGCCGAACGTGTAGTCGGTGGCGGACAGGTCGTTGTCGATCGTCTTCGGTACGCCGACGACGGGCACCCCGTACTCGTCGGTGAGGCGCGCCGCCACGCCGAGGGTGTCCTCGCCGCCGATCGCGATGAGTGCCTCGACCTCGTGCTTGGCGAGGTTCTCCTTGATCCGGCGGATGCCGTTCTCCTGCTTGAGCGGATTGGTGCGCGAGGAGCCGAGGATGGTGCCGCCGCGGGGCAGGATGCCGCGCACCGCGGGGATGTCGAGGCGGACGCTGTCGCCTTCGAGCGGTCCGCGCCAGCCGTCCCGGTAGCCGACGAAGTCGTAGCCGTACTCCTGCACGCCCTTGCGGACGATGCCCCGGATGACGGCGTTGAGTCCGGGGCAGTCGCCGCCTCCGGTCAGTACTCCGACCCGCATGGAAATGTCCCTTCGCCGCAGTTGCCTGGTGACAGCCACGCTAATGGTGATCCAGGTCACAGAGGGATGGGCAGGAAGGGCAATTCCGGTGAATCAGCGGGCGGTTGGTTTACCCGCCGTCAAGCTCCCGTGGCGCTTTCACTCGTCGTCGAGTCCGCGCTCTATGGCGTACCTGACGAGCTCCACCCTGTTGTGCAGCTGGAGCTTGCCGAGGGTGTTCTGGACGTGGTTCTGGACCGTTCGGTGGGAGATGACCAGGCGTTCGGCGATCTGCTTGTAGCTCAGGCCCTTGGCGACCAGGCGCAGCACCTCGGTCTCGCGGTCGGTGAGCTGCGGGGCGCCCGGCTGGCCGGTGTCCGCGGCGGGCGCGGGCTCGGAGGCTAGACGGCGGTACTCGCCGAGGACCAGTCCGGCCAGGCCCGGCGTGAACACCGGGTCGCCGACGGCCGTGCGGCGCACCGCGTCCAGCAGCTCGTCCGTGGACGCCGACTTCAGCAGATAGCCGGTCGCGCCGGACTTCACGGCCTCCAGGACGTCGGCGTGCTCACCGCTGGCCGACAGCACGAGGACGCGCAGCGCGGGGTTGTGGCCGACGAGTTCCTTGCAGACCTGGACGCCGGGCTTGGCCGGCAGGTTCAGATCGAGGACGAGCACGTCGGGGCCGGAGGCCTTGGCGCGGCGCACGGCCTGGTCGCCGTCGCCCGCGGTGGCGACCACGTCGAAGCCGGACTCGGCCAGGTCGCGGGCGACGGCATCGCGCCACATGGGGTGGTCGTCGACCACCATGACCTTGATCGCGCCCTGCCGCTCGTCGGTCGAGTCCGTCATCGCCGCTCTGCCTTCCCCCGTGGGTCCTTCGCGTCCTTCGGTACTTTCAGTTCGACCTCCGTGCCCTGCCCGGGAACCGAGATCAGTTCGGCGCTGCCGCCGAGGTCGCTCAGCCGGCCGCGGATCGACAGGGCGACACCGAGCCGCCCCTCCCCCTCGGCCTGGGCGAGCCGACCCTCGGGGATGCCGGGCCCGTCGTCCCGTACGGTCACCACGACCTCATCGGGCTCGTCCTCGACGAGGATCCACGCGCGCGCGTCCTCGCCGGCGTGCCTGCGCACGTTGTCCAGGGCGGCACCGACGGCCGCGGCCAGCTCCTTCGCGGCGGCTCTGGGCAGCAGCACGGCGGCGCCGGGTTCGGCGAAGCTGACCTTCGCGGCGGCGTACGGGGCGAGCAGCGCCCGCAGATCGACGGGACCGTCCTCGTCGTACGACGGCTCCTCCACGGCACGTACGACCGCGCCCTCGGCGGCGTCCTCCGACACCCGGGAGACGGGGACCAGCCCGCCGGAGACCAGGGTGCGCAGCGCGACCTCCTGCTCTCCGGCCATCCGGCCCAGCTCGGCCGCCTCGCCGCCGAGGACCGCGCCCCGGCGCTGCACCATGGCCAGCACCTGCAGCACTCCGTCGTGGATGTCCCGGGCGAGCCGCTCCCGCTCCCGGGTCGCGGCCTCGATCTCCAGGGCCCGGGCGAGGGTGCGCTCGGAGGCGCGGGCGACCTCGACGACGTAGCCGATGGCGATGGAGGCGACCCAGACCAGGATCACGTTGTGGACGGTGTCACGGGCCGGGGCGCCGCGCTCGATCAGGTTGGCGGCGGCGACCGGCGTCGACGCGAACGCGGCCCAGCGCCAGCCGCCCTTGATGGCGTACGCGAGGACCGAGCCGGCGGTCCATATCGACGGCAGGGTGGGCCCGCCGCTCTGGATGTGCTGCTCGTTGACCGCGAGCGGGGTGAGCAGGATGCCGGTGAGCGCGATGGCGAGGTCGACCGCGAGGAAGCGCTTGGTGCAGGCGGCCGCGCTCTGGACGCGGGGCAGGGTGGCGAGCGTCCACACGAACAGGACGGCGTAGTAGGCGATGGCGACGCCCGCGTGGTCGTACTCGTCGTAGGCGGTGGCGAACAGGCCGACCGCGTACAGCATCGTGAGCACCCGGTACGCGGTGAGCGCACGCCACAGCGGCTGCTCGACCGACATGCGCATGACGCGCTCGCGCTTGGGCATGTCCCCCACCCCCCTCGACCGAGAGCCTAGGCCTCGGACTTCTCCTTCTTGGCCTGTTCCTTCTCGGCCTTCGCCGCGTCCGCGATCTGCCGCTTCGCCGCGGTCGCGTACATGTCGACGTACTCCTGGCCGGAGAGCTTCATGATCTCGTACATGACCTCGTCGGTGACCGCGCGCAGCACGAAGCGATCGTGCTCCATGCCCTGGTAGCGGCTGAAGTCGAGCGGCTTGCCGATGCGGATGCCCGGGCGCATCAGCTTGGGCATGACCTTGCCCGGCGGCTGGATCTTCTCCGTGTCGATCATGGCGACCGGGATGACCGGCGCGCCGGAGGCGAGCGCCACGCGCGCGAGACCACCGGGCTTGCCCCGGTAGAGGCGTCCGTCGGGCGAACGCGTGCCCTCGGGGTAGATGCCGAACAGCTCGCCGCGCTCCAGGACCTCCAGGCCGCTCTTGATGGCCGCCTCGCCCGCGCCGCGCGCGCCGGAGCGGTCCACCGGGAGCTGGCCGACGCCCTTGAAGAAGGCAGCCGTCAGCCGGCCCTTCACGCCGGGCGTGGTGAAGTACTCGGCCTTGGCGATGAACGTGACCTTGCGGTCGAGGACCGCGGGCAGGAAGAACGAGTCGGAGAAGGAGAGATGATTGCTCGCCAGGATGGCGGCGCCCTCCGCCGGAATGTTCTCCAGGCCTTCCACCCATGGCCTGAAGGCGACCTTCAGCGGTCCCCCGATGGCAACCTTCATCGTGCCGTACAACACCCGTGTGCCTCCTGTTTCCGTCGGTCAGACCTTAACCCGGAGCACTGTCAAAGGATCCGACGACCCTGGTCGGTGTCAGTGCGGTCGCGTACGGTGAAGCACCTGGACTTCACGTCACTCTCATGAACAGGAGACCGAAGGTGCCGGTCCTTCCTGGAGCCGAGCCGTACCGCCACGAGGGCGGGGAGGTCGGCGTCCTGCTCTGCCACGGCTTCACCGGTTCCCCCCAGTCGCTGCGCCCCTGGGCCGAGTATCTCGCCGAGCACGGCCTGACGGTCTCGCTGCCGCTGCTGCCCGGGCACGGCACCCGCTGGGAGGACATGCAGCTCACCGGCTGGCAGGACTGGTACGCCGAGGTGGACCGCGAACTGCGGTCCCTGCGCGAGCGCTGCCGCGAGGTGTTCGTGGCCGGCCTTTCCATGGGCGGCACCCTGGCGCTGCGCCTGGCGGCGAAGCACGGGGAGGCGGTCGGCGGCGTGGTGGTCGTCAACCCGGCGAACCGCATGCACGGCTTTTCCCCGTACGCCCTTCCCGTGGCCCGCCATCTCGTGCGCACGTCGAAGGTGATCGCCAGCGACATCGCGAAGGCGGGCAGCGCCGAGCTGGGCTACGACCGGGTTCCGCTGCACGCGGCGCACTCCCTGCGGAACTTCTTCCGGCTGGTCGACGGCGAGCTGCCGCAGGTCACGCAGCCGCTGCTGGTGCTGCGCAGCCCGCAGGACCATGTCGTGCCGCCTGCCGACTCGGCGCGGATCCTCGGCCGGGTCTCATCGAGGGACGTGACGGAGATACTGCTGGAACAGAGCTACCACGTGGCGACGTTGGACCACGATGCGGACCGGATTTTCGAAGAGAGCCTCGCGTTCATCGGCCGGCTCGCACCCAGTGTCGGCAAGGAAGGGACGGCCGCAGGTGGCTGAGCACGACTCGGACCGCGAGGACCGCGAGCCGGAGGAGCAGGGCGTCCCCTTCGACGAGGATGCCGCGTGGGCCGCGATCGTCGCCGGCTACGGCGACGAGCCGAAGGACCCACCGGGCGCCAAGCCGTTCAAGTCGATCGAGGACCTGGCGCTGCTGGAGCCGGAGACCAACAACGACTCCGCGGGCGAGGCACCCGAGCAGGAGAAGCCGAAGAAGCCCCTGGGCGGCTCCGTCTCCTTCGCACCCGGCGTCGGCCCGCGCGACTACACGGCCGCCGAGCCGTCCGAGAACGACTTCGACGAGGACGACGAGGGCCACTTCGTACCGCCTGAGCCGCCGCCGCTGCCCACCGCCGACGCGACCGCGAAGTTCGCCTGGCTGGGTGTGATCGGCGGCCCGGTCCTGCTCCTGCTGGCGGTCCTGCTGGGCTGGGACATGACCTGGTGGCTGGCCACGCTCGGCATCGGCGGCTTCCTGGGCGGTTTCGCCACGCTGGTGATGCGGATGAAGACGGACGACGAGGACGACGAGGATCCGGGGCGCGGAGCCGTCGTCTAGCCCGCCGGGATCTTGAGGGCGGCCAGGACCGGAAGGTGGTCCGTGGCCGCCCTCAGGTCTGTCTCCGTCACTCCGGGGTGGCCGACGGGGACACCGCAGCCGAGCACCTCGATGCCCTTGGTGGCGAAGATCGCGTCGATGCGCTGGAACGGGGTCGCGGGCGTCGAGGTGTACTCGCTGCCCCACGGGCTGGTGGCCCAGCAGTCCTGCAGGCCGTCGGCGAGGCGGCGGAAGGTGCGGCCGGTGGGACGGTCGTTGAGGTCGCCGCCCGCGATCGCGTGCTCCACACCGAGGCCGGCCAACCGGTCGAGCAGCATGCCGCCCTGCTCGTACCGCTCGTCCGCCTGCAGGGAGAGGTGGTAGCTGACCACACCGAGGCGGGCGCCGCCGAAGCGGACCACTGCGGTGGCGAAGCCGCGGCGGTGCAGGCCGGGGGTGAGCGGGAGGAGGACGTCCTCCGTGCGCTCGACGGTTGCCCGGAGCGTGCAGAGGATCGCCGGGCCGGAGGCGGTGGCACCTCCGGTGAGGACGACTTGGCCTGCGGCCGATGCGAGACGGGCCAGTTTCTTGCGCCAGCGGAAGAAGCGGGGGGCTTCCTGGATGAGGACGAGGTCGGGGGCGCAGGCGGTGATCACCCTGGCCAGGGCGTCCGTGTCATCGCGCATGGAGCGGATGTTGTAGCTGAGGACTCGGATGACGGCCGAACCGTCGGGTTCCGTGTGGGAGTTGGGCAGCAGCTCCATGTGGATCAATGTACGCCCATTGGCTCGGGGCGCGAGGTTTGTGAGCGACTACCGGTTGTATGTGGCTGGTCGCGCAGTTCCCCGCGCCCCTCACGGAAGCGCAGTGGCCGTCTCGCGGGAGGTCGGCGTCACATGATGGGGTCGGGTTCCCGGGCCAGGTCCGCTGCTCCGACCAGGCCCGCCTTGTTGCCCAGTTGGGCGGCGATGACCTCGGCCACCGGGCGCCAGTTGCCGCCTACCAGCCAGCGCTTGTAGGACTTGCGGATCGGGTCGAGGACCAGTTCGCCCTCGTCCGAGAGGCCGCCGCCGACGATGAAGGCGGAGGGGTCGAAGAGGGAGGCCAGGTCGGCGAGGCCCGCGCCGGCCCAGCGGGCGAGCTCGCGGTAGGAGTCGACGGCGACCGGGTCGCCCTGGCGGGCGGCCATGGAGATGTGCTTGCCCTCGATGCCGTCCGGGGTGCCGTCACCGAGGCCGAGCAGGATCTCGGCGTTCTCGGGGGTGGCGTTGGCGCGCTGCTTGGCGTATCTGACGAGGGCGCGCCCGGAGGCGTACTGCTCCCAGCAGCCCTGCGAGCCGCAGCCGCACAGCAGGCCGTCCGGCACCATGCGGATGTGGCCGAACTCGGCGGCCACGCCGTAGTGCCCGCGGCGCAGCTTGTTGCCGATGATGATGCCGCCGCCGAGGCCGGTGCCGAGGGTGATGCAGATGACGTTGCGGTGGCCCTTGCCCGCGCCGAACTTGTACTCGCCCCATGCGGCCGCGTTGGCGTCGTTCTCCACGACGACCGGCAGGCCCACGCGGGCCTCGACCTTGGCCTTCAGCGGCTCGTTGCGCCAGTCGATGTTGGGCGCGAAGTAGACCTCCGAGCGCTGGCGGTTGACGTAACCGGCCGCGCCGATGCCCACGCCCACGATCGCGTGCCCGGCGCGTGCGCCCTCCACGGCGGAGGCGATGGCGTCCACGATCGCCTCGGGCGTGCCCGGGGTCGGCACCTTGTGCGTCGAGAGGATGTTGCCTTCCTCATCGACCACGCCGGCCGCGATCTTGGTGCCGCCGATGTCGACGCCGATGGTGAGTCCCATGAATCCCTCAGTTTCGGTCGAGCCCCGCTACGGCCAACCGTACCCGAGGCCCTGCTCGCCAAGGCTTCGACGTCCAATCGCCGGGCAGCCGGGAACCGGGCGGCGAGGCCTGCGGGAGGCGTCTGAGGGAGGGGTCAGTCCAGGTCGATGCGTTGCCCGGGACCGGTGCCGCCCTCGTCGCCGTCCCGGCGCTCGTCCAGATCCTTGTGCAGGTCCGCCGTACGGCTCGTCCAGCGCTGTTCCTGGGCCTGGACCGCGGAGCGGTAGGCGGCGAGCAGTTCGTTGCCCGCGGCGGCGAGGTGGTCGAAGACGTCCGGATTGCGTTCGATGACGGGTTCGACCGCGGCCTTCGCCTGCTGGACGACCTGCTTGACCACCTGCTGGGCGGCCGGTCCGGCGACGGAGCCGAGCAGCGGCGACTGGATCGACGACAGCTTCTCCGAGACGGCGTCGACGAGCTTGCGCAGTTCCTCACCGGCCGAGATCGGCGGCTGGCCGTACTCGGCGCGGCGGCGGGCCTTCTCCGCCGCGAGGTCCTCGGCGCACGCCTTCGCCCAGGCGTCGGCGTCGGTCGCCCGCACCTCGTCGACCACCTCGTTCTTGCCGACGTCGGACGGGGGGCGCTCTTCGCTCATGACGACCTCCTGACTACGGTTCGTCTCTACGACGTTACCCGAATGGGCGTAGGTGGTTCACGGCCTCTCCGGCCACAGATCCGGGTCGGGCACGAACCGGATGCGCAGTTCGCCCTCACGCAGCGCGGCCCCGTCGACGGTGCAGCGGCGCAGCACGGACGGCAGCGGGACGATACGGCGGAACTGGCCTGCAGCGACGACGAGTTCGTCGCCGCGCCGGATGAGGTCCAGGTCGTCGCGTATGGCGCCGGGCAGCGGGAGGTGCCAGACGAGCACGCCGTCGTCAGCGAGCCGGTCGGTGACGGGCCACTCCACGGTGGAGGTCGTGCCGTTGACGTCCAGGGTGCCGGGGACGGCGAGCGCGGCGAGGTCGTCCGTGCCGCGCGGGTCGCGGCCGAGGTGGGCGACCGTCCGTACCTCGTACGGCTCCTGCCACTCCTCCAGGACCTTGCGCTGCTGGGCGACCAGCCCGGCGAGCCAGCCGTTCGTCTCGGGCAGCACCCGGTTGGCGACCAGGACGTCGGTGCTCAGTCCGCGCAGGGCGAGGGCGAGGGCGGCGGAGTGCACGGCGTCGGCACCGGCCGGCCCGGGTTCGGCGACCAGCCGTACGACGGTGTTCCGGTCGGCGAGGACCGCCTCGACGGCGCCGAGTTCCGTGTCCCAGCGGGCGGCCGTCTCGTACAGCCACTCCGAGGGCATGGGAACCCCGGCCAGCCGCCCGAGAACGGGCCGCAGGGCCCGGGCCGCCTGCCGCTCCGGCGGCAGCAGCCGACGCAGATAGCGGCGCAGCTCTTCGGGCAGGGCGAGCAGGGCGAGTGCCTGCGGGGTCGGCGGCAGATCGACGACCAGCAGGTCATGAGCCTCCGCGAGAGCCGCGTCCCGCAGGGCCCGCAGCAGATTCAGCTCCTCGGCACCGGGAAGCGGGGTGACTTCCTCGGCATCCAGCCGGGAGGCCCCGAGCAGATCGAGAACGTTGGCCGCGCGTTCCTGAAAGGCGCTGAGATCATCCCGGAACCCGGCGGCGGCGTCGGGTCGCCAGGCGGTGAGGTTCGGTGCGACGCGGGCGGGCGCCGGGCCTGTAGTCGTGCCCAGCACCGCGCCGAGTGTGTCTGTGCGGTCCGCACTGAGGACCAGGGTGCGAGTGCCGTTTCCGGCTGCCCGCAGGGCGGTCGCGGCGGCAACGGTCGTACGCCCTGAACCGCCAGGGCCAGTGATCAGGATGGTGCGCATGAGGCTGAACGGTAACCGAACCCCCCATAGGGGCGCGGGGCTCTGTCAATGTGCGGCTCCGCCGCGTGGGCGCGATCAACCCACACGCACCCGCACCCGCACCCGCACCCGGCGAAACACCCGCACCCCTACGGCGAGATCTACTTCTCCCCCGACTCCACCCGCTTCTTGAGCCCAGCCAAGGCCCGGTCGATAATGACCTTCTCAGCCTTCCGCTTGATCATCCCGAGCATCGGAATCTTGACGTCCACCGTCAGCTGGTAGGTGACCTCGGTCGCTCCCGCGCCCACCGCCTTCAAGAGGTAGGACCCGTCGAGCGCCCGCAGCATCTGCGACTTGACCAGGGTCCAGGAGACCGAGTTCTCACCGGTCCAGCTGTACGCCAGCACCTGGTCGTCCTTGATCGCGCCGGCGTCCATGACGAGGCGGACCTGCTCGGCGCGGCCCTGGGCGTCGGTCTCGAGGATCTCCGCCTCCTTCACCTCACCGGTCCAGTCCGGGTAGCGGGCGAAGTCTGCGATCACCGCCATGACATCGGCCGGTGCCGCCTCGATCGTGATGCTCGAGCTGGTGTGTTCCGCCATCGCCGTGGCTCCTCCAGATGCGGGCCGGTAAAGAGGTCGTCCTGCGCACGGTGCGCGCAGCGTGAAGGCTACCGCGCACGTGAGCGCCCGCCTTCACCCCCACCTGCGTTAGGGCCTGCCTATCGGGCCAGCTCGGCGTCGCGGGGCTCGAGGCGGCCGAGAAGCACCGTCTCCCGAGGCCGACCTGGCCCGAAAGGCAGGCCCTAATTCACCATTCAAGCGCCCAGGGCTTGCCCGTCCCCGCGAAGTGCCCCACGTTCACGCACTCCGTGGTCCCGATCCGCATGCGCCGCACCAGGGGCTGGTGGACGTGGCCGAACAGTGCGTACCGGGGGCGGGTGCGGCGGATCGCGTCCAGGAGGGCCCGGCTGCCCCGCTCGAAGCGGCGCGCCACCGTGTCGTAGACGAGTTCGGGGACCTCCGGCGGGATGTGGGTGCACAGCACGTCCACCTCGCCGACGGCCTCGATCTTCGCCGCGTACTCCTCGTCGCTGATCTCGTACGGGGTGCGCATCGGGGACTTGAGGCCGCCGCCGACGAAGCCGAAGGTGCGGCCGCCGATCTCCACGCGCTCGCCGTCGAGCACGGTCGTGCCCGGGCCGGCGTACTCCGGCCAAAGGGGTGGCATGTCGACATTGCCGTAGGTGGCGTACGTCGGTGTCGGGAAGGCCGCGAACATCTCGGCGTACTGCTTGCGCACCGCCTGCTCGATCGCGGCGGCCCGGTCCGTGCCGATGCCGCCCCACAGCCGGGCCCCGAACTCCCGTGCCTCCTGGAAGCGGCGGGCGGTGCGCAGCTCGACGATGCGGTCGGTGTTCTCCTCGCCGAACAGATCGGGGAAGATCCCGCGCGAGTGGTCGGCGTAGTCGAGGAAGAGGACCAGGTCGCCCAGACAGATCAGGGCATCGGCACCCTCGCCGGCTCGGGCCAGGTCACGGGCGTTCCCGTGCACGTCGCTGACCACATGGACGCGTGTCCTGCGGTTGCCGGGTGGTGTGGATGCCATGGCGATCAAGGGTAAGCGTGTGGGGTGAACGTGAACAGTGGCGGCCGGTCCTGCCGTTACTGGCCAGTCAGTTAGCGGGTGGACTACCGTACGTAAAGCAACACCAACCCGTGTGACGCAGCGAACATCTCGCCGGGACCCCCTGTCGAAGAAGCCATACCGGCGGGTAACGTCCGGGCAGTCCAGTCGTGCTCAGGCTTTCAACCACCGAATCCCCGAGCACCTGCCCGAGCCTTGGACCCACCGTCGCATCACACAACGTCGTGGCGCCGGCGCCCTATTAGGAGCAGCAGTCTTGCGCGAGTTCAGCCTTCCGGCTTTGTACGAGGTCCCTGCGGACGGCAATCTGACCGACATCGTCCGCAGAAACGCCGCGCAGCATCCGGACGTCGCCGTGATCGCCCGCAAGGTGAGCGGAGCGAAATGGGGGTCCCCCCGGACGGAGTCTGGGGGAGGCGCCTGGCAGGACGTGACGGCGACCACCTTTCTGGCCGAGGTGCACGCAGCCGCCAAGGGGCTGATCGCCTCCGGCGTCCAGCCCGGCGACCGGGTCGGCCTGATGTCCCGCACCCGCTACGAGTGGACGCTGCTGGACTTCGCGATCTGGAGCGCGGGCGCGGTCACCGTGCCGGTGTACGAGACCAGCTCGCCGGAGCAGGTGCAGTGGATCCTGTCCGACTCGGGCGCGACCGCCATGGTCGTCGAGCTGGACGGCCACGCGGCCGCCGTCGAGTCGGTGCGCGAGTCGCTGCCCGCCCTCAAGCACGTCTGGCAGATCGAGGCCGGCGCGATCGAGGAGCTCGGCAACGCCGGCAAGGACGTCACCGACGCGATGGTCGAGGACCGCAGCTCGCTGGCGAAGGCCGACGACCCGGCGACGATCGTCTACACCTCCGGCACCACCGGCCGCCCCAAGGGCTGTGTGCTCACCCACCGCAGCTTCTTCGCCGAGTGCGGCAACATCGTGGAGCGGCTGCGCCCGCTGTTCCGCACGGGTGACTGCTCCGTGCTGCTGTTCCTGCCGCTCGCGCACGTCTTCGGCCGGCTGGTGCAGATCGCGCCGATGATGGCGCCGATCAAGCTGGGCCTGGTCCCGGACATCAAGAACCTCACCGACGAACTGGCCTCGTTCCGGCCGACGTTGATCCTCGGTGTGCCGCGCGTCTTCGAGAAGGTCTACAACTCGGCGCGCGCCAAGGCGCAGGCGGACGGCAAGGGCAAGATCTTCGACAAGGCGGCGGACACCGCGATCGCGTACAGCCGCGCGCTGGACACGCCGTCCGGCCCGTCGCTCGGCCTGAAGATCAAGTACAAGACGTTCGACAAGCTCGTCTACAGCAAGCTGCGCGCGGTGCTCGGCGGCCGCGGCGAGTACGCGATCTCCGGCGGCGCCCCGCTCGGCGAGCGCCTGGGTCACTTCTTCCGCGGCATCGGCTTCTCGGTCCTGGAGGGCTACGGCCTGACCGAGTCCTGTGCCGCCACCGCCTTCAACCCCTGGGACCGCCAGAAGATCGGCACGGTCGGCCAGCCGCTGCCCGGCTCGGTGATCCGTATCGCGGACGACGGCGAGGTGCTGCTGCACGGCGAGCACCTGTTCAAGGGGTACTGGAACAACGAGGCGGCGACCGCGGAGGCGCTGGCCGACGGCTGGTTCCACACCGGTGACATCGGCACCCTGGACGAGGACGGCTACCTCAGGATCACCGGCCGCAAGAAGGAGATCATCGTCACCGCGGGCGGCAAGAACGTCGCCCCGGCCGTGATCGAGGACCGCATCCGGGCGCACGCCCTGGTCGCGGAGTGCATGGTGGTGGGCGACGGGCGGCCGTTCGTGGGCGCCCTGGTCACCATCGACGACGAGTTCCTGGGCCGCTGGGCCGCCGAGCACGGCAAGCCGGCGGGTTCCACCGCGGCGTCGCTGCGCGAGGACGCGGACCTGCAGGCCGCGATCCAGTCGGCAATCGACGACGGCAACGCCGCGGTGTCGAAGGCGGAATCGGTGCGGAAGTTCCGCATTCTGTCCTCCCAGTTCACCGAGGAGTCCGGCCACCTGACGCCCTCGCTGAAGCTCAAGCGCAATGTGGTGGCGAAGGACTACGCGGACGAGATCGAGGCGATCTACGCGAAGTAGTACGCCCCAGCCCTACGACGGCTCATGGCGCGGTGTCCTCCACGAGGACCCGCGCCATCGTCCGTTCGGCGAGCGCGGTGATCGTGACGAACGGGTTCACGCCGATCGAGCCCGGTACGAGCGAGCCGTCGGTGACGTACAGCTTCGAATACCCCTTCACCCGGCCGTAGTTGTCGGTCGCCCTGCCGAGCACGCAGCCGCCCAGCGGGTGGTAGCAGAAGTCGTCGGCGAAGACCTTGTTCGATGATCCGAACAGGTCGTAGCGGTAGATCGTGGCGTTGGCCGCGTTGATCCGGTCGAACAGCTTCTTGGCCATGGCGACCGAGACGGCGCTCTGCGCGGCGCTCCAGCCGAGCTTGACCCCGCCGGTCGAGGAGTCGTACGTGAAGCTCGCCCGCTCCGGGTTCTTGGTGATCGCCAGATAGAGGCTGACCCAGGTCTCGAACCCGATGGGCAGCGGGGCGATCTCCGCGAAGACCGGGTTGTCGGTGTTGGCCCAGTCGTCGATGCCCATGACCGGCATGGTCGACTGGTTGGCGCCGGTGGTGTCCCAGATGTGGTTGGCGCGGCCCAGCATGGTGTTGCCGTTGGTGCCCCAGCCGGCGCCGACGCTGGAGTCGAGGGCGGGCAGGGCGCCCGTGTCCCGGGCCCGGACGAGGAGCTCGGTGGTGCCGAGACTGCCGCCCCCCAGGAAGAGGTACGTGCAGCTGTACTGCTTGGTCCCGACGACCGCGCCGGTATTGTCGATCCGGTCCGCGGTCAGGGTCCAGCTCCCGTCGCTCGCCCGGCCGATGGCCTTCACCTTCTCCAGGGTGTTGATGGTGACGTTCCCGGTGCCGAGCGCCGAGGCCAGATACGTCTTGTCGAGGCTCCGCTTGCCGTAGTTGTTGCCGTAGATGACCTCCTGCCCGAGCGCGGACTTGGTCGCCGTACCGGCTGCCTCGCGCTGCATGTAGTCGAAGTCGTAGACGTTCGGCACGAAGGTGGTCTTCAGACCGGTGTTCGCCGCGGCCTTACGGGAGGTCCGGGTGAACTGGTACCACTCGGTCGACTCGAACCACGTGGGGTCGACGGTGTTGACGCCGAGCATGGACCGGGCCCGCGGGAAGTACGTGCCGTACATCTCGCTCGCGTCCACGGTCGGGAACTGCTCGGTGAAGTACGACTGGAGCGGGGTCACCGCCATGCCGCCGTTGACCAGGGAGCCGCCGCCGACGCCGCGTCCGACGTACACGGACATGTTGTCGTAGTGCACGCGGTCCAGGGCGCCGGGATACGGGCTGATGTCCTTGTTGACGACGTCCAGCCACAGGAAGGTGGCCAGCGGGGCCTCAGTGCGGGTGCGGAACCACATGGAGCGCTGGTCCGGGTTGGCGGTGTTGCAGAAGATCTTGCCGTCGGGGCCGGGGGTGTTCCACAGGCGGCCCATCTCGAGGACGAGGGTGCGGATGCCGGCCTGGCCGAGGCGGAGGGCGGCCACCGCGCCGCCGTAGCCGGAGCCGATCACGATGGCCGGGGAGTTGTCGACGGCGGTCGCTTCCTCGGCGGCCTGGGCCGACTGGAGACCGATACGGGTGAGCCCGGCGGCGGCGGCCGTCTGCAGGGCTACCATGCCCAGGATTTGACGTCTCGTCAGCTGACGTTGTATCAGTTTTGCTGTCATGTGCGCAGCATGGGCGGATTTTCGCGTTCCGCCTAGTGGGGTGCCACATATTCGTTGTTGGCGGGTGCGGGTTGTTTGTGGCTTGTCGCTCCCCCACTCTCGGCTTCGCTCGAGCGGGGGGACCCCCATCGCGGCTGAGCCGCACATCGACACAGCCCCGCGCCCCTGAAAGGGGCGCTGCCTTACAGCAAGGCCTTGAGCCGCTCCGCCAGGAGGTCCCAGCGCCACTTCTCCTCGACCCACTGCCTGCCCCGCTCCCCCATCCGGCGGCGCAGCTCCGCATCGCCGAGAAGCACCGTGATGCGGTCGGCGGTCTCCTCCACGGAGCCGCCTCGCACCACCCAGCCCGTTTCGCCGTCGAGTACCGCGTCGGGGGCGCCTCCCGAGTCGCCCGCCACGACCGGCAGGCCGGTGGCCGAGGCCTCCAGGTAGACGATTCCCAGGCCCTCCACGTCCAGCCCGCCCCGGCGCGTCCGGCACGGCATGGCGAAGACGTCGCCGACGCCGAAGTGGGCCGGGAGGTCGGGCCAGGGAACCGGGCCCGTGAAGCGGACCGAGTCGGCCACGCCGGTCTCATGGGCCAGCCGCTGCAGGTCCTTCCCGTACGGGCCGCCGCCGACGATCAGCAGTACTGCCTCCGGCTCGGCGGCCAGGATGCGGGGCATGGCGAGGATCAGGGTGTCCTGGCCCTTGCGCGGGACCAGCCGGGACACGCACACGACCACCGGCCGGTCGGTGAGGCCGAGCCTGGCCCGGATCGCGGCGCCGCCCGACTCCGGGTGGAAGGTCTTCTCGTCGACGCCCGGCGGCAGCTGCACCATCCGCCCGGCTGCCTCAGGGGTCAGGGCGGTGGCGATCCGCGAGCGCGTGTACTCGCCGAGGTAGGTGATCGTGTCCGTGGACTCGCCGATACGGCGCAGCAGCTGCCGTGCGGCCGGCAGCTGCGCCCATCCCGCCTCGTGACCGTGGGTGGTGGCGACCAGTCGCTCGGCGCCCGCCTTGCGCAGGGCCGGCGCCATCAGGCCGAGCGGCGCCGCCGCCCCGAACCACACCGACGTACAGCCGTGCTCCCGCAGCAGCCCGACCGCCCGCCGGGTCGCGCCCGGCGTGGGCAGTAGCATCGTCGTGGCGTCGCGTACGACGGTGAAGGGCTGCTCGGCGTCGAAGGCGGCCGTGGCATCGATCCCCTCCCGGCTGCGCTTCCAGGTGGATGCGTAGACGATGAAACGGTCGGGGTCGAGCCGTAGCGCCATGTTGTGCAGAAACGCCTGGATACCGCCCGGGCGGGGCGGGAAGTCGTTCGTCACGATCAGGGTCTTGTGCATCGCCGCCGACCCTATCCAACGGGTCGCACACAGCTCGGCACGGCCACGTTTATGGCACGCACACAGCTGCACAGGACATCATGTTCCCCTCAAGACCGAACGGGAAGCGGATGGAAACGGGGCTCCGGTGGACATTGCGGGTGGAAAGCGGCCCCTTGCGGGACTGCTGGTGACCTGGGGCCTGACCAGGCTGGTGCTGCTGCTGTTCGTCCTCAAGGTGTTCGCCTTCCCCGGGCCGGACGTCACGAGCGACGTGTCGGTGATCTACCAGGGCTGGTACGAGACCCTGCGCCACGGCACCTTCCCGCTGGACGACGTCACCTGGCAGTACCCGCCCGCCGCCGCCCTCCCGATCCTCTCCCCCGCGCTGCTGGGCTTCCTCGACTACTCGACGGCCTTCTTCGTCCTCGCCTTCCTGGCGGACCTGGTCGTCCTGTCACTGCTGCTGTACGCGGGGCTGCGCCCCGGCAAGGCCCTGCGCGGCGCCTGGGTGTGGGTGCTGGGCGTACCGCTGCTCGGGCCGACCGTGTACGCGCGCTACGACGTGATGGTGACCGCGGTGGCCGTGGCCGGGCTGCTCGCGGGAGCCCGGCATCCACGCGTGATGGGCGTCCTGGTGGGTTTCGGGGCGATGCTGAAGGTGTGGCCGGCGCTGCTGCTGCTCGGCGCCCGCAAGCGCGCTGCCTGGGCCTGGGCGGTGGCGACCGTGGCCGCGCTGGCGGCGCTGTTCTCGGTGACGATGCCCGGCGCGTTCGCCTTTCTGACCTTCCAGCGCAGCCGCGGCACCGAGATCGAGTCGCTGGGCTCCCTCGTCTTCCACATCGCCCGGCAGTTCGGCTGGAAAGGGCAGGTGCAGCTCAACTACGGCTCGCTCGAATTCCTCGGCCCGTATGTCAGCCTGGTCAGCACGGCCGCCCTGTTCCTGACCGGTATCGTCTTCGGCTGGCTGCTGCTGTGGCGGCTGAAGGCGACGCGGTTCCTGCCGAACACGCTCGCCGACGCGGCTTTCGTGGGTGTGCTGATGTTCACCATCACCAGCCGGGTTATCAGCCCGCAGTACATGGTGTGGCTGCTCGGCCTGGCGGCCGTCTGCCTCTGCTTCCGGAGCAGCCGGATGGGGGTGCCCGCGGCTCTGGTCCTGGTGGCCTCCTTCGCGACGGTGCTGGAGTTCCCGCTCTGGTTCGGGCACGTCGTCGTGAGCGACACCCGCGGCGTCGCCCTTCTCGTCGTCCGCAACGGTCTGCTGGTCATCGCCACCGTGCTCGGGGCCGTGGAACTGTGGCAGTCGACGGTCTCCCGCGAGCCGGTACCGCCCCTGCCCACTCAGGCGACGCGCACCAGGGAGAACTCGACGTCCCCCTGACGCCGGGCGGCCCGCCGGAACAACACGCCCACCACCGCGCACTGCACCCCCATCGCGAGCGCCAGCGCCAGGCAGATGCCCGGCAGGCCGAGCCCCGACAGGCCGTACGCCAGCGCGAGTTGGACCGCGGTGCCGAGTGCCGTCACCCGCAGCAGCACCGGCGCTCCCCCGCTCCCCTCGAACACCCCGCCGAGCGCGATGAAGCAGGCCATCAGCAGCAGGTAGGGCCCGATGCAGCGCAGGAACAGAACGCCGGCGCGGGCGACGTCCGGCCCCGCGCCGAAGGCGGCCATGGTCCAGGGGGCGGTGACGAACAGGGCCGCGGCCGCCCCGAGCCCGACCGTCCCGGACACGAGCACCGCCTGCCGCCCGATGGCCCGACTCGCGTCCCTCCCGGCGCCCCGGGTGTGCGCGGTGTGGATGGAGGCGGCCTGCCGCACGGAGTAGAAGGCCATGGTCGCCACATACATGACCTTGTAGGCGATCGAGTACGCGGCCACGGCCGTCACCCCGAGCCGCGCCACGACGGCGACCAGGACCAGCGCGCCGCCCTGCCGCACGGTGAAGTCGGCGGACATGGGCAGGCCGGTGGCGAGGGTGCGGCGGAGCGCGGCCCGGACCCGCTCGGCGGCCCGAACCCCGACCGCCTCACGCAGCAGGGCGTTCCGCCGCACCGCGAACAACCCCGCCCCAAGGGCCAGGCACCGGCACAGCACCGTCGAGGCAGCGGCGCCCTGCACCCCGTACCAGTGGATCAGGAACGGGTCGCAGACCAGGATCAGCCCGTTGGCCAGCAGCGCGAGCCGCATCGGAGTCCTCGTGTCGCCCGCGCCCTTGAGGATTCCGTCAACGAGGTTCTGCGCGAAGAAGACGGCGATACCCGGCAGCGAGATCGCGAAGTAGCCGACGGCGAGCGACAGCGCGGCACCCTCGCCCCCGCCCAGCACCAGCCGTGCCAGCGGCTCCCGCAGCAGCAGCCCGCCCGCGACCACGACGGGCGTGACCAGCGCACACAGTGCCCAGCCCCCGTGCACCGCCGCCCGCATAGCCCCCGGATCCCGCGCTCCCCTGGCGTGCGCGACCAGCACGGTCGTACCGGAGGCGAAGACCAGCGAGACTCCGAGCAGCACGTTCTCGGTGTTGGTCGCCACGGCCACGGCGGCCACCGCCGCACCGCCGAGCCGGGAGACCCAGACGGTGTTGATGATCCCGGCGGCGACGGAGGCGAGGAGTGAGAAGTAGACGGGGTGGGCGAGCGATATGAGCTGTCTGCCGTGCGCGTTCACGACTGTCACCACTGTTCCCCCTCGAAGCGAGCTACCTCGAATAGAGGTAGCTCGATAAGAGGTAGCATGGCTGCACTGCGCCCGCAAGGAGGAAACGTTGCTCGAGCTGTCGATCCTCGGCTTCCTGGCCGAACAGCCGCTGCACGGCTACGAGTTGAAGGAGCGCATCAAGGCGCTGAGCGGCCATGTCCGCCCGGTCAGCGACGGCGCGCTCTACCCCGCCCTCACCCGTCTCGTCGCCGCGGGCAAGCTCGACCAGCACACCGAACCCGGAGCGAGCGCGGCCCCCCGCCGCATGCTCTCCCTCACCGACAAGGGCCGCGAGGACCTGCTGGAGCGGCTGCGCCACCCGAAGCAGGCGGAGATCACCGACCAGGTCCGCTTCAACACGGTCCTGTCCTTCCTGCGGCACCTGCCGGACCCCCGCGAACAGGCCGCGGTGCTGCGCCGCCGCCTGGACTTCCTGGAGACACCCTCGAGCTTCTTCTACGACGACGGCAGACCCGTGCGCGCGGAGGAGACGGACGACCTGTTCCGGGAAGGCATGCTGAGGGTCGCACGAGCCACCGGCGAGGCCGAGCGCGCCTGGCTCAGGGAGGCCGTCGCCCGGCTCGATCAGCCGAGTTGAGTCCGGAGATAGTCCCGCCACTGCCCGGTGAACGTCTCCGGTGTCGTCCCCAGCACCTTCCGCAGCGCACCCTCCACCGAACCCGCCCGCTGCCGGTGCTCGCCGACCGCGCGGTAGAACAGCCCGAGCCGCTCAAGACCCCACTGCTGCGCGATCAGCCGGCAGGCCATCCAGCCGCCCTCGTAGGCCTGCGCCAGCTTCGTCGCGTCGCCGCTGAAGCCGAAGTCCTTGTCGGTGGGCAGCTGTTCCGGCACCCGCCCCTCGCTCACCGCGCGCGCCAGCTCGGGCGCGGCCTCGGGCGGGGTGCGGCCGGTGCCGAGGTAGCCGATCCAGTCGGCGTACCCCTCGGACAGCCACAGCGGGGTGGCGGCGTTGGTGTGGGCACGGGTCGCGACATGGGTGGTCTCGTGGGTGAGCACGACCTGCTTGCCCAGCGGACCGAGGAGGGCGTACGCGTCCGGGTTGACGATGATGCGGTCCGCGGGCGCGGTCGGCGGACCGCCCACCTCGCCGGTGGTGACCGCCGCGATCCCACGGTACTGGGAGGCGGGCGAGCCGAGCAGCCCCGCCATGCCCTCCACCGACCCCGGCACGAGCACCACCACATGCCCCGCCCAGTCGCCGCCCCAGGCCGCGGACACGGCGGGCACCGCACGGTCCGCGAGATCCGCGTAGGAGTGCAGCGCCTCGCTGGACTGCCCGGTGCCGAGAACGATGCTGCGGCTGCCGCGTACGACGGTCACCGGGCCCTGGTCCCACAGCTGCTGGGAGGACTTCCCGGCGGGCCTGTCCGCGGCCACGTACCAGTGCCCGTCGCTCTTCCGGGAGAGGGCCAGGGTGCGGCCGACGGTGACGGGCGCGTGATCGTATCCCTCGATGCGATAGCGCAGTTCGGCGTCGGCCGTCGCCTCGTCGCCGGTGCGGTGCAGGGCGGTCACACGGTACGACCAGGACGCCAGCGGCACCCCGCGCAGGTTCTCGAACCAGCCCGGCGCGCCAGTCTTCAGGAAGGCCGCCCGGTCGCGGTCGAGGACGGCGGTGGACCGCCGGTCGAGGACCCGCTGCAGATCGGCCCCCGCACTGCCGCCGGCGGGCTGCCCGCCGCATGCCACCAAAGAGACGAGCAGCAGCACGAGCGCCACCACTGAGAACCTCGACGCCCGCCCACGACCAGCCACTTTCCGATCGTAAGGCCGACAGGGGCGGTTGGTCAGACCCTGGTGACCGAGGACACCGGCAGCATGTCCACCGGGTCGTAGCGCACGGGCGCGCCGGGGTAGGGCGCGTGGATCACCTGGCCGTTGCCCATGTACATCCCGACATGGCTGGCGTCGGAACGGTAGATGACCAGATCGCCGGGGCGCGCCTCGGAGAGCGGGATCTGCCGGCCGGCGTACGCCTGCTCCTGCGAGGTGCGCGGCAGCTGGACCCCGGCCTGCGCGTAGGACCACTGCATCAACCCCGAACAGTCGAAGCCGTAGGGGCCGGTGGCACCCCAGACATACGGCATGCCGAGCGCGGAGCGGGCGGCGGCCATCGCGGCGGCCGCACGGGCCGAGGCCGGCATGGCGCTGCCGAAGTCCGGGAAGAGCTCGCCGCGGTCTCCCCGGGAGGCCCGGCCGTAGGCCGCACGCTCCCCGTACGGCAGGGAGTTGAGCAGCCGCCGGGCCTCGGCGAGTTTCTTCTCCACGATCCTCTTGTGGGCGGCGACGGCCTTGCGGCTCTTCTCCAGCTCGGCGAGCTTGCCGACCGCTTCGGCACGCTCCTGGGCGACGTCGCGCATGGAGGACTGGAGGTCTCTGAGCTCGCCCGCCTGATGGGCGTTGATCCGGTCCAGGACGGAGGCCTTGTCGAGGTAGTCGGACGGGTTGTCGGAGAAGAGCAGGGCGAGGGTCGGGTCGATGCCGCCGGAGCGGTACTGGGCGACGGCCAGCGAACCGAGCGACTCCCGCACGGAGTTGATGCGCTCCTGCTGCCGGGCGATCAGGTCCTGCGCGTCGTGCACCTGCTTCTGCAGCCTGCCCGCGGTTTCGTCGGCCTTGTCGTAGGCCTCGGTCGCCTTCTCGGCCTCCGCGTAGAGGCGGTCCACCTCGGCCCGGGTGTGGTCGTGCGGAGCGGCGTCGGCCGGGGCGGCGCCGAGGGCGGAGGCCGCGGCGGACAGCACACACAAGGCGGTGCCGGCGCCCCGGTTGAACCCGGACGTCGGTGCAAGGCGACGATGAGACCCCACGGGAAGCCGCGCTCCTTCCGCTGGCGACAAGGACTGCCTCCCTGCCGCAGCAGGGAAACGCGGCAGACAGTAACCCCGCGGCGGGGCGGCGGCCAAAGACCTCCGTGGCCACACAACGTGACGCCCCGCCTCTGACGCAGGTCATGGGCGGGGCGGGGGGTCAGTGCGGGTTCACGTAATTCGCCCGTTCGGGCGGATTGGTGTCCTGATCTTGAAACGGTTCCTCAGGGGCGCGGGTCAGATCCGGACGCCGAACTGGAACGGCATGTCGCCGATCGACTCGTAGCGCACGGTGGCGCCGGTGTGCGGGGCGTGCAGCACCATGCCGTTGCCCGCGTAGAGGCCGACGTGGTGCAGGTCGCCGTAGAAGAGCACGAGGTCGCCGACCTGGAGCTGGCTCTCGGAGTAGATCCGCGTACCGGCGTCGGCCTGCGCCTGCGAGGTGCGCGGTATCGAGACACCGGCCTGGCCGTAGGCCCAGGAGGTCAGGCCCGAGCAGTCGTAGGAGGCGGTCCCGGTGGCGCCGTAGACGTACGGCTTGCCGATCTGGGTCTTGGCGGCGTCGAAGGCCGCCTGGGCCCGGGCGGAGGCGGCGGTCGTGTTGCCGAGGTCCACCCGCGCGCTGGCCGAGCGGCTGGCGCGGGCGTCGGCGGCGGCGAGCGAGGCCCGCTCCGCGGCCGTCAGCGAGTTGAGCAGCTTCTGCGCCTCGGCGAGCTTGCCCTGGATGTCCTTCTTCTTGTTGCCCAGCTCCGTGCGGGTGGAGGCGAGGTCCTTGAGCTTGTCGGAGGCCTCGGCGCGCTCCTGGGCGAGTTCGCGCTGCTTCTCCTGGATCTTCTTCAGCGCCTCGACCTGCTGGGCGCTGAGCTGGTCGGCGGTGGACGCCTTGTCCAGGTAGTCGTTCGGGTTCGACGACAGGAAGAGCTGCAGGGACGAGTCGATGGTGCCGGTGCGGTACTGCGCGGCCGCCGCCAGGCCGATGGAGTCACGCAGCTGGTTGAGCTCCTCCTGGCCCCGGGCGACGTTGTCCTGGATCGTGGAGATTTCCTTCTGCAGCTTCTGCTGCTTCTCCTTGGCACCGTTGAACTTCTCGGTGGCCTGCTCGGCCTGGTTGTACAGCTCGTCGACCTTGGCCTTGACCGCATCCTTGGAGGGCTTCTCGCTCGGCGCGGCATTCGCGGCCTGGGCGCTGAGTGCAACAGCGGCAGCAGCTGCGGTGGTGAGCACAGTCACACGAGCCCGGCTCGGCTGCTTCGGTCGACGATGGGACGCCACGGAAGAAGGCTCCTTCTTGTGAGTGATCACCCGCTCGGAGGTTCGAGGCCAGACCTTAGTGACCTTCCTGTGATCACTTCAAATCCTGGCGTGAAAAATCTTAGTGACGCAATGCATTCTTTGCACATAACCCACATGCGGTGACGCGAGGTTGACGCTACGTTGCGTGACGATTGCGCCAATTCGGGCATTAAACCTAGAAGTTCGACCTTCGGGACAGCGACCCGGGAAACGGCTCAGGGCAGGGTCAGGACAGCCGCTTCAGGAGCATCGCCGAGGCGATGGGCCGCGCCCCCGCACGGGCCACGCCGTCGGCCACCTCGCGGTCCGTGGAGGCAACGATGACGGGCCGTCCGGGCGGCTCCGCGCGCACCAGCTGGCGGATCAACTCGTCCGCGGTGACGCCCGGCTTGGAGAACAGCACCCGCACTCCGCGCGGCGGCGCGAGCAGCACCGGAGCGGCCAGCTCGGCCCCGTCGAAGACACAGGTGACCTCGGCGCCGGACTGTGCAGCGAGTTGCGAAAGCTGCCCGAGGAGCCTCAACCGCTGCTTGTCCAGAGGCATTTGCGGATAACCCGTTTTGGTGACGTTGTAACCGTCGACGACCAGATGCGCCTGCGGCAGCTCGAGCAGCTGATCCAGGATCGCGGGGTCATTTTCGGACAAAGCGCGCGCTGCGATGTCTTTCGGGGTCATTCGTCCCGGCTCGACCGCATCGACCGTCTCCGCCGGCCGTACGGACACCGGCGGCAGCGCCAGCTCCCGGCGCAGCCCCTGGGCCGCGTCCAGGACGGTGTCCAGAAGCAGGCGCACGCGCATGTCCTCGACACTGCGCCCCTCGCGCGCTGCTTTGCGCGTGGCCTCCAGGGCCGCCTCCGCCTCCCCGAGCCGCGACTTCAGCCGCCGGGACTCGCTCTCGGCGGCGGACACCTGCGCCTGCCCCTCGGCGCGCACGGTCTCGATCTCGCCCTGGATCTTGCGCAGGGCGGCCTCGCCCCGCTTGACGTCACTGAGGGCCGCTCGCAGCTTGCGGTGCAGCGAGTCGGCCTCCTTCTTGGCGGCGTCCAGCTCGGTACGGAGCCGCTCGGTGTCGGCCCTGGTCTGCTCCCGGGCCCGGTCGAGCTCCGCACGCAGCCGCTCCAGCTCGGCCCGGCTCTCCTCGTCGGCGCGCTCGGCATCGGCCCGCTGGGCCTCCTCGCCGGCCGCGGTCACGAGCTTCACCCAGCCGGTGGGCCGCAGCACATAGGCCGCGGCCGCCACGTCGAGCGGATCCGCGGCCGGGGGCGGCGAGCCGGAGTCGAGAGCGCCGGTGAGTTCCGGCTGGGCCTCTCTCAGCTTCTCCCCGATGCGCTGCCGGAACAGCGGATCGGTCTCCAGCGCGGCCGCCATCGCGTTGCCGGCGAACTTGGCCCGCCGGTTCGGTGCGAAACGGGCGTACTGCCTGAGCTGTGCGGGCAGTTCGCCGACGGTCAGCCCGCCGAAGCCGTCCGAGACGATCTGGACGACCTTGCGGCGCACTCCGTCGGGCAGCGGACGGTCAAGCACCTCGGCGGTGCCGTCGCCCGGCCCCCCGCCTGTGGTCTCCACCATCCGTCACACCCCATTACCTGTGGGGCCGCTCCGCTCAGGAGTCGGCGCCCGGCCTGTCCACGAGTTCCACCTGATCCACCGCGTTGCACCAGCGACAGCGCACCGACTCGATGGTCTCACTGACCACCTCGCGCTCCTCGACCTTGGGCTCACCGGCCAGATCGAGGTGGACGTACTCGACCACCTTCGACGAGCGGGTCACGTCGAAACGCGTGAGGTTGCCGCAGAGGGTGCAGCGCCACCGCGTCGTGGCGGTCGGGAGGGGAACCGTCATCGTGCCTGTGCTCTTTCCTTCTAGGCCTTCTATTGTCAGTGACGCCCGAGCTTCCCCGGGCGTGTGGCTCGTAACCCTACGGCCTGGCGCTCACTCGCCGCCCGTCCGTCCACGGCGGCGAGGCGGTCTGTGCGACTGCGTCCCGTTACGTCATGCTCTGTGTTCATGATCGGCAAGTGGAGCGCGACCGTCGGCAGAGCGATCCGGCGCCCCTCGGCGCCCATGACGTACACGCTGATCGCCCTGTGCTGTCTGCTCTTCGTGACCGGCCCGGCAGCCGGCCTGAATCCGGTCCACGGTTCCGGCGATGCGCTGCTCGCCGCCCAGCGCGCCTATTTCCACCGCTGGGGCGTTGTCCCGGCCGAGCTGTTCCAAGGCTCCCCCAGGGCCGCCCTGACCCCCGCCACGGCCCTGTTCGTCCACGGCAGCTGGGTGCACCTGCTCGGCAACATGCTCTTCCTCTACGTCTTCGGGGTGATGACCGAGGAACGGATGGGCCGCGTCCAGTTCACGCTCTTCTACGTCGGCTGCGGCTACCTCGCCCTGCTGGGGTACGCGGCGGCCAATGCCACGTCCCAGCAGTCCCTGGTCGGCGCGTCCGGGGCGATCTCGGCGGTCCTGGGTGCGTTTCTGTACCTGTTCCCCGGGGCGCGGGTGACCAGTCTTCTGCCGTTCCTCTTCTTCCTCCCCCTGCGTTTCCCCGCCTGGATCGTGCTGCCCTTCTGGGCGGCCCTGCAGTGGCTGGCGGCCGGGCATGCGGCGACGGGACCGGGGGTGGCCTATCTGGCCCACCTGGTGGGCTTCGGCCTGGGCTTCGTCTACGCCTGGGTCCGATTCGGCCGTACGACTAGAGTGAGGGCCGCCCCAGCAACGGCCCCCGAGGGAGAGAACCAGCCGTGATCACCGCGATCGTCCTCATCAAGACCAGCGTGGACCGGATCCCCGAGATCGCGGAGCGGATCGCTTCGCTGGAGAGCGTGAGTGAGGTCTTTTCCGTGACCGGGACGTATGACCTGATCGCGATGGTGCGGGTCAAGCAGCATGAGGATCTTGCTGACGTGATTCCCGGCAGCATCAGCAAGATCCCCGGGGTCGAGGCCACGGATACGCACGTCGCGTTTCGTACGTACTCGCAGCATGACCTTGAGGCCGCGTTCGCCATCGGGTTGGACTCGTGATCGTTTCCTAAGCGTCTGCGGGGCGCGGACAGCTGCTCACACCGCGGGTACGCAGCGGCCGGCCTCTGTCCTGTACGTCCACTGCGCGCCGTCCGCCACCAGTTCCTTGACGGCGGTGACGAAGCGCTCGACGTGTTCGTCGGGGGTTCCGGCGCCGAAACTGACGCGGATGGCGTTGAGGGACTTTTCCCCGGGAGCGGCCTCCGGGGCGCCGCACTCACCCTGGGTCTGCGGGTCGCTGCCCAGGAGGGTGCGGACCAGCGGGTGGGCGCAGAAGAGGCCGTCGCGGACGCCGATGCCGTACTCGGCGGAGAGCGCGGCGGCGAAGTGCGAGCTGTTCCAGCCCTCGACGACGAAGGAGATCACGCCGACGCGGGGGGCGTCGTCGCCGAAGAGTGAGAGGACCCGCACCTCGGGCACCTCCGCGAGGCCCGCCCGGACCGTGTCGATCAGGTGCTGCTCGCGGGCGACCAGGGTGTCGAAGCCGGCCTCGGTGAGCGCCTTGCAGGCCGACGCGATGGAGTAGGCGCCGATCACGTTCGGGGAGCCGGCCTCGTGGCGGGCCGCGCTGTCGTGCCACTCCACGTCCACGCCGCCGTCCTCGCGCCGGGTGACCTTGCGGCTGGCGCCGCCGCCGGCGAGATAGGGGTCGGCGGCCTGCAGCCAGTCGGCGCGGCCGGCCAGTACGCCGGAGCCGAAGGGCGCGTACAGCTTGTGGCCGGAGAAGGCGACCCAGTCGACGTCGAGGTCCTGCACGGAGACCGGGTGGTGCGGGGCGAGCTGGGCGGCGTCCAGGACGATACGGGCGCCGTGCGCATGGGCGGCAGCGGCGAGCTCGCGCACCGGCCACAGCTCGCCGGTGACGTTCGAGGCGCCGGTGACGCAGACCAGGGCCGGACCTCGGGGGTCCCGGTCGGCGAGGGCCTTCTCCAGGGTCTCGACGGCCTGCTGCGGGGTGCGCGGAGCGTTGAGGTAGGTGACCCGGGCGTCCTTCCAGGGCAGCAGGCTGGCGTGGTGCTCGGTCTCGAAGACGAAGACCTGGCAGTCGGCCGGGAGAGCCTGCGCCAGCAGGTTGAGGGAGTCCGTGGTCGACCGGGTGAAGATCAGCTGGTCGTCGGCGCGGCAGTCCAGGAACTCGGCAACGGTCCTGCGGGCGTTCTCGAAGAGGTCGGTCGACAGCTGGGAGAGGTAGCCGGCGCCGCGGTGGACGCTGCCGTAGTAGGGCGCGTACGCCGCGACGTCGTCCCACACGCGCTGCAGGGCCGGCGCGCTGGCCGCGTAGTCGAGCGCCGCATAGGTGACTTCGCCGCCCGTGACGAGCGGGACGGTGACGTCCCGGCCCAGAACGGGCAGCGGGGCACAAACCGAGGTGGCGGCGGCAGCGGTGGAGACAGACATGGCGGAACTCCCGTGTAAGCAGGTGGAATTCGCCCCGCGAGCGGTATCGCTCAAGCAGGGGCGTGAAGGAGAAAAGGGGATGCGGAGGCGGGGCTCTGCGGCCCTATCGCATTCGCTTGCTCACGGAAGGCTCCTCGACGACCAGGACCCCTGGTTGCTCGAGGGGTCCGCGCTTGCCGTAGACCTCGCTGCCTACGGCCTGGTCTTCACCCGGGGCACCCCGCCACGGACGGAGGGTTGCCGGACAGTCGGCCGGGGCCTCATGACTGTCACTCATGACCTGGACAGGAACGTACGTGAAGTGATCGCGGTCCCGCAACTCGTGTCCGCATTGCGGGACCGCACTGCCCTGCTATGCGTTGCTGGCCGCCACCCAGCGCTCCAGCGCCCGCTTGGCCGCGCCGGAGTCGATCGACTGGGCCGCCCTGTCCATGCCGGCCCGGATCTGGTCGGCCAGCGTCCCGGGCCCCGGATCGAGGGCCACAAGTGCGGCCGCCGAGTTCAGCAGTACGGCGTCGCGTACGGGGCCCTTCTCGCCGTCGAGGAGCCTGCGGGCGACCTCCGCGTTGTACGACGGGTCGCCGCCGCGCAGGGCCTCCACCGGGACCAGCTCGATGCCGACGTCACGGGGGTCGAAGGTCTCCTCGGTGACCTTGCCGTCGCGGACGACCCAGACGCGTGAGGTGGCCGTCGTCGTCAGCTCGTCGAAGCCGTCATCGCCGCGGAACACCAGGGAGGAGTTGCCGCGTTCGGCGAAGACACCGGCGATGATCGGCGCCATGCGCGGATCGGCGACGCCGACGGCCTGCGCCTTCACCCGCGCCGGGTTGGTCAGCGGGCCGAGCGCGTTGAACACCGTACGGATGCCCAACTGGCCGCGCGCGGCGCCCGCGTGACGCAGCGCCGGGTGGAACTTGACGGCGAAGCAGAAGGTGATCCCGGCTTCCTCGGCGACCTCCGCGACCCGCTTCGGCGTCAGCTCCAGATTGACGCCGAGCTTCTCCAGGACGTCCGAGGCACCGGACGCGGAGGAGGCGGCCCGGTTGCCGTGCTTGACGACCTTCGCGCCCGTGCCGGCGATGACGATCGCGGACATGGTGGAGATGTTCACGGTCTTCGCGCCGTCACCGCCGGTGCCGACGATGTCGACGGTCCGGCCGGGCACCTCGATCACGTTGGCGTGCTCGTACATCGCCCGGACCAGCCCGTTGATCTCCTCGACGGTCTCGCCCTTCGCCCTGAGCGCCACCACGAACCCGGCGATCTGCGCGTCGGTCGCCTCGCCCCGCATGATCTGGTCCATCGCCCAGAAGGTCGCCTCGGCGCTCTGGTCGCGGCCGTACAGCAGGGCGTTCAGTACCTCGGGCCAGGAACGGCCCGCCGTGGTGTCGCCTCCAGCGGGGGTCACAGCGCTCATAAGGCCGCTCCTGGTCGTCGTAGAAGAAGAGAACGAGTGTGAGGCCACCCTATCCAGCTCAGGGCATGGAAAAGGGCCCCCGTCCGAAGACCGGACGGGGGCCCTTCTGCCGTGGCGTGGCGAGCCGCAGCGATCAGTGGTGGCCGTGGCCGCTCGTGATCTCCCTGTACTCCTCGACGGTCGGCTTCGGAATCTGGGACTCCTCGCCGTAGTACGCCTCGCTGAGCTTGGCGCGCAGCTTCTCGGAGCCCTTGACCTTGCGCTCGACGCCGTTCTCGTCGACCGTCGGGCCGATCTCGGCCGGCTTGTACTGCTCGTGCGCGGTGAGGGTGTGCAGGGCGTCCTGGCTGAGCGGCTCGTGCACCTCGATGAACTCACCGTGCGGCAGGCGCTTGATGATGCCCGACTCGCGGCCGTGCAGCACCTTGTCCTTGTCGCGGCGCTGGAGGCCGAGGCAGATCCGCTTGGTGGCGATGAACACGAGCACCGGCACGACGAAGAACGCGACCCGGACGAACCAGGTGATCGAGTTGATCGACAGGTGGAAGTGGGTCGCCCAGAGGTCGTTGCCACCACCGACGAGCAGCACGAAGTACCAGGAGATCCACGCCGCACCGAAGGCGGTACGCGTCGGGGCGTTGCGCGGCCGGTCCAGGATGTGGTGCTCGCGCTTGTCGCCGGTGACCCACGACTCGATGAACGGGTAGACCGCGATCGAGACCAGGACCAGCGGGAAGATCACCAGCGGGATGAACACGCCCAGGACGAGCGTGTGGCCCCACAGGTTGATCTCCCAGCCCGGCATCACCCGGATCAGGCCCTCGGAGAAGCCCATGTACCAGTCGGGCTGGGCGCCGGTGGACACCTGGTCCGGACGGTAGGGGCCCATGGCCCAGATCGGGTTGATCGAGGCGATCGCCGCGATGGCCGTGATGACGCCGAAGACCAGGAAGAAGAAGCCGCCGGCCTTCGCCATGTACACCGGCAGCAGCGGCATGCCGACGACGTTGTTGTTCGTCTTTCCGGGGCCCGCGAACTGCGTGTGCTTGTGGTAGAAGACCAGGATCAGGTGGCCCACCATCAGGCCGAGCATGATGCCCGGCAGCAGCAGGATGTGGACCGAGTAGAACCGGGCCACGAAGTCTCCGCCCGGGAACTCGCCGCCGAAGAGGAACATCGACAGGTACGTGCCGACGACCGGCACGGACAGGATCGCGCCCTCCATGAAGCGGACACCGGTGCCGGAGAGCAGGTCGTCCGGCAGCGAGTAACCGGTGAAGCCGGTGAACATGCCCAGGACGAACAGCAGGAAGCCGAAGATCCAGTTGACCTCACGCGGCTTGCGGAACGCGCCGGTGAAGAACACACGCATCATGTGCACGAACATGCCCGCGAGGAAGATCAGCGCGGACCAGTGGTGGATCTGCCGGATGAGCAGACCACCGCGCACATCGAAGGAGATGTGCAGGGTCGAGTTGAACGCCTCGGACATCATCTGGCCCTGCAGCGGGATGTAGCTGCCGTGGTACTCCACCTCGTTCATCGACGGGTGGAAGAACAACGTCAGATACACACCCGTGAGGATGAGGATGATGAAGCTGTACATGCACACTTCGCCCAACATGAACGACCAGTGGTCGGGGAAGATCTTGCGCATGTTGGTCTTGGCCAGGGAGTAGATCCCCAGCCGGCCGTCGGCCCAGTCGGCGACGCGCTCGCCGGCCGGCGCTTTGCCGCGCCGCTCGCCCGCCGCGGCAGCGGCTGATGTGTGCGTCTCGTTGGTGCTCATCCGCGCTCCCAGAATGCAGGACCGACGGGCTCTTCGAAGTCGCCGAGCGCCTCGAGGTAGCCCTGGTCGTTCACGCCGATGCGCAGCTGCGGCAGGGCGTGACCGGCGGGGCCGAAGATCACCCGGGCACCGTCGGACAGGTCGAAGGTGGACTGGTGGCAGGGGCACAGCACGTGGTGCGTCTGCTGCTCGTACAGCGAGATCGGGCAACCGACGTGGGTGCAGATCTTCGAGTACGCGACGATGCCCTCGTGCGACCACTCGAGCTCGCGCTTGTCCTTGATGTTGTCCGGCTGGATCCGGACGATCATCAGGGCCGCCTTGGCGATCTCGGTCTGGAAGTTCTCGTCGTGCTCCTCCAGGCCCTCGGGCTTGGCGAAGGTGAGCGAGCCGACCACGACGTCGGAGGCACGCAGCGGCTCGTTGGTGTTCATGTTGACGAGCAGCTTGCCCTTGGACCACAGCGTGTGGCGCAGCTTGGTCCCCGGCAGCGGTCCGAGGTCACGCAGCAGCATGACGCCGGAGAGCGGGAACAGGGCCAGCGCACCGAACATCGTGTTGCGGATGAGCTTGCGGCGGCCGAGCGCGGACTCCTTGGCGCCCTGCTTGAAGTCGGCCATGACCTTGGCCTTGACCTCGGGGGACGCCTCGATCGGGTGCCGCTCGTCGGCGATCTCCACGTCGGACATCAGGGTGCGGGCCCAGTGGACCGCGCCCGCGCCGATGGCGAACAGCGCAAGGCCCAGGGTCAGGCCGAGCGCGAAGTTCAGCGCGTTGATGTGGCCGATCGGGAACACGAAGATCGACTTGTCGTGCGGGATCGCCACGTACGAGGCGATGAAGCCGACCGTGGCCAGCATCGAGACCGTGAACAGCATGGCCACCACACGCTCGGACCGCTTGGCGGCCCGCTCGTCGATGTCCTGCACCCGGTGCTCGTGGGGCGGCAGACCGGGGTCCGCGAACGGGTTCTGCTCGTCCGCGAGGCTTACGGTGCCGTGCGCGTCCTGCTCAGCGGGCAGGTTCTCTTCTGGAATGTCTTGGCTACTCATGACTTCTTGGCCTTTGCGGTCCGAGCGGCGACCCAGACGGCGACCGCGATCAGCGCGCCGAGTCCGAAGATCCAGGCGAACAGGCCCTCGGAGACCGGGCCGAGTCCGCCCAGCTCAAGGCCGCCGGGGCTCTCGGTGTCGTCTCCGTTGACCGCGTGGAGGTACGCGATGATGTCCTTCTTGTTCTGCTCCGACATCGTGGTGTCGGGGAACGACGGCATGTTCTGCGGGCCGGTCTGCATGGCCTCGTAGATGTGCTTCGGGTCGACGCCCTCAAGGCTCGGCGCGAACTTGCCGTGCGTCAGCGCACCGCCCTTGCCGGTGAAGTTGTGGCACTGCGCGCAGTTGGTGCGGAACAGCTCGCCGCCCTTGGCGATGTCGGCACCGTCCGGGCCGTACTGCGCCGCCGTCGGGATGGACGGGCCGGCGCCGAGGGAGGCGATGTACGCGGCGAGCTGGTCGATCTCGGCCTGCGAGTAGATGACCTTCTTCTTCGGGACCTGAGCGCCCGGCTGCTGGGCCGGCATACGGCCGGTGCCGACCTGGAAGTCGACGGCCGCGGCGCCCACGCCCACGAGGCTCGGACCGTCGGAGGTGCCCTGACCGCCGGTGCCGTGGCAGCTGGCGCAGCCCACGGAGTAGAGCTTCTTGCCCTCGTCGATGGCAAGGGACTGGGCGGTGTCATCGGCCTGCGCCTTGCTCGCGGGTGCGAACGCGGCGTACAGCCCCCCGGTGCATGCCAGCGCGAGGAGTAGGACGACGAGAGCCGCCATGGGATGGCGTCGTCGTGCGGAGAGCTTTTTCACGGATTACCCCGGTGTCAGGATCTTCTGCGTCGATGCTTGTGGGTTGTGCGCCGAGCGGGCGCACGCGGGAACGGGCCCGGCTACTTGATCAGGTAGATCGTGGCGAAGAGGCCGATCCACACGACATCGACGAAGTGCCAGTAGTAGGACACGACGATGGCCGCGGTCGCCTGCTCGTGGGTGAACCTCTTGGCCGCGTAGGTGCGGCCGAGAACGAACAGGAAGGCGATGAGGCCGCCCGTCACGTGCATGCCGTGGAACCCGGTGGTCAGGTAGAACACCGAGCCGTACGGGTCGGAGGACAGCGAGATGCCGTCCTTCTTCACCAGCTCCGTGTACTCGAAGATCTGACCGCCGATGAAGATCGCACCCATCACGAACGTGATGATGAACCAGCCCCGGAGCTTCTTCACGTCCCCGCGCTCGGCGGCGAACACGCCGAGCTGGCAGGTCAGGGAGGAGAGCACCAGGATCGTGGTGTTGGTCGCGGAGAACGGAATGTTGAGATGACTCGCCATCTCCTTCCAGTGATCCGGACCGGTCACCGATCGCAGGGTGAAGTACATCGCGAAGAGGGCCGCGAAGAACATCAGCTCGGAACTCAGCCAGATGATGGTTCCGACGCTGGTGAGGTTCGGCCGGTTGACCGACGGGTGCGCGTGCCCGGTTTCTACTGTCGTTGCTGTCGCCACGACCGACATTATGTCGGTCGCTTATCCCGCCCTCACTCCGGGGGGTGCCGTTCGGAGTGTTGCTGCCGTCCGTACCGGTGTTGACGTGGTGTTGAACGGAGTAACATCCGCCCCATCGGGCCTTTCCGTACGACGCTGACGTCTCGGAGGAACTATGCAGCCGACCGCCACGGTGCTGGTCTACAGCGACGACTCCAACACCCGCGAACAGGTGCGGCTCGCGACCGGGCGCAGGCCCGCTCCCGACGTTCCCGTCGTCGAGTTCCTGGAGTGTGCGACGCCGGCCGCCGTCATCAAGGAACTGGACCGGGGCGGGATCGACGTGTGCGTCCTGGACGGCGAGGCCGTGCCCATGGGCGGCATGGGGGTGTGCCGGCAGATCAAGGACGAGGTGTTCAACTGCCCGCCGGTGCTTCTGCTCATCGGGCGGCCGCAGGATGCGTGGCTGGCCACGTGGAGTCGGGCGGATGCGGCTGTGACGTTGCCTGTGGAGCCTGTGGAGTTCGCCTCCGCGCTGGCTTCTCTGCTGCGGCGGAAGGCGCTTCAGCAGAGCGCCTGAGAGCTCGGGACGGCGACACGGCCCCGCGCCCTTCGGGGCGCTCACACGGCCGTCGGACGTAGCCGTGCCACGTCGTCCGGGCTGGGGCCGTCCGGGGTGCCTCCCACCAGGGCGCTGCCCGTGCGCCAGTTCTTCCAGGTGAGGTTCCAGTCGCCGAAGCCGTTGCCGAAGGGCTCCATGGTGTTGCCGTTGGAGTTGATGACCTTCACCACGTCGCCCTCGTGGACGATGCTGAAGAACCATTCGGCGTTGGCGGTGCTCATGCCGGTGCAGCCGTGGCTGACGTTGGCGTAGCCCTGGGAGCCCACGGACCAGGGGGCGGCGTGCACGTACTCGCCGCTCCAGGTGAGGCGGGTGGCCCAGTAGACGGGCAGGTCGTAGGAGTCGGCGCTGCCTTCGGCGATGCCGACGGTGGCGCTGCGCATGCGTACGAAGGACTGCTTGCCCAGTACGACCTTGACGCCGTTGCGGGTCTCGAAGCCGGGCTTGCCGGTGGTGACGGGGAGTTCCCTGATGTCCTCGCCGTTCTTGTACACCGTCATGGAGTGCGCCGAGGCGTCGGTGACGGCGATGAGGCTGTCGCCGATGGTGAGCTTCAGTGGCTTGCTCCTGGCGCCCCACAGGCGGTCGCCGACCTTGATGCCGTCCAGGTTGCTGTGCACCTGGACGGTGGCGTGCGCGGGCCAGTAGTCCTTGGGGCGGTAGTGGAGCTCCTTGTCGTCCACCCAGTGCCAGGCGCCCTGCACGGCGGGCACGGAGTCCACGCGTAGCGCCCGTTCGACGATGGCGCGCTGTGCCCTGTCCCTGACGGGCTGGTCGAGTTGGGCGGTGACGGGCTGGCCGACGCCGTACTCGCCGGAGTCGGGGCCGAACTTCACATTCAGGCGCTTCTTGGTGGTGGGGGTGCTGGTGTCGAAGGTGAGGACCTTGCGGCCCGGCGCCCCGTCCTCGTCCTCCGTGCTCACCCGGACCGTGTAGTGGGCGTTGGCGGCGAGCGGGGAGGTGCTGTGCCAGTGGGTGCCGTCGGCGGAGAGTTCGCCCGCCACGAAGCGGCCTGCGGCGTCCGTGGCGGTGACGTCCGTGAGGCGGCCGCCGTCCTCGGCGGTGACCTCTATGGCCTTGTCCGGGTCGGCCTTCTTCCCGTCATCCTTGAGGCCGCTGAAGGAGACCTGGTCCGTCGCGTCGTACGGCTTGTCGGCCAGCGGGTTGCCCCCGCTGCTGCAAGCGGTGCCGCCCGCGCCGAGGGCGACCACCAGCAGAGTGCAGCTGACGACGGTGCGGGTGCGCGGAGAGTGGTTCATGTCCCTCACGCTATGGACGTTCGTCAAGGACGGCGCGCGGGGTAATCCGTACGGGGGAACGACATTGGGGCAAAAGTGGGAGCCCGGACGCTCCTTACGGAGTGTCCGGGCTCCTGATGCGATCTGCGCGTGCTACTGGGTGCGGTTCTCACCGCGGTAGTACTCGAAGACCCAGCCGTACAGGCCGATCATGATGATCGGCGCCGAGAAGTACAGCAGCCACCAGCCGATCGCGATCGACAGGAAGGCGAGCGCACCACCGACCCCGAGGGCCAGCGGCTGCCAGCTGTGCGGGCTGAAGAACCCGACCTCGCCGGCGTCGTCCGCGACGTCCGCCTCCTTGTTGTCCATCGCACCCGCGTCGACCCGCTTGGCCGTGAAGCCGAGGTAGAAGCCGACCATGATGCACAGACCGAAGGCCAGGAAGAGCGCCGTGGTACCGGCCGGCTCCTTCGACCACACGCCATAGACCACCGCCATGGCGAGGACGAAGACGCTCAGCCACATGAACATCTTGCCCTGAACCTTCACTTGCCGGCCTCCTTGCCACCAGCCAGAGCCTTCTCACCGTGAGGCGCGTTCTCGAGCTGGTCGAGAGCGGCGATCTCAGGGTGGTGCAGGTCGAACGCCGGGGATTCACTGCGGATCCGCGGCAGGGTGAGGAAGTTGTGCCGCGGCGGCGGGCAGGACGTCGCCCACTCGAGCGAGCGGCCGTAGCCCCACGGGTCGTCGACGCCGACCGGCTTGCCGTACTTGGCCGTCTTCCACACGTTGTAGAGGAACGGCAGGATCGACATGCCGAGCAGGAACGAGCTGATCGTCGAGATCGTGTTCAGGGCGGTGAAGCCGTCGGCCGCGAGGTAGTCCGCGTAACGACGGGGCATGCCCTCGGCACCCAGCCAGTGCTGGACCAGGAAGGTGCCGTGGAAGCCGATGAACAGCGTCCAGAAGGTGATCTTGCCGAGGCGCTCGTCGAGCATCTTGCCGGTCATCTTCGGCCACCAGAAGTGGAAGCCGGAGAACATCGCGAAGACGACGGTGCCGAAGACGACGTAGTGGAAGTGGGCCACCACGAAGTACGAGTCCGAGACGTGGAAGTCCATCGGCGGCGAGGCCAGGATGACACCCGTCAGACCACCGAAGGTGAAGGTGACCAGGAAGCCGGTCGCCCAGAGCATCGGGGTCTCGAAGGACAGGGACCCCTTCCACATCGTTCCGATCCAGTTGAAGAACTTCACACCGGTCGGTACGGC
>NZ_JBFBBE010000038.1:0-84409 GCF_040682555.1 Streptomyces sp. NPDC051172 | reverse complement strand
CCTTGCCTCGACAACAAGTTGATCTATCAGGACGTCCCGTTGCGTCATTCACCCGGGCTTGACCTGCGGCTCAAGACTCAAACGCAACGGTGTTGCCGTAATCGCCTGGGGGAGGTTGACTGCTGGCTCACCCTTCGTCGACGCGAGGCAAGCCATTGACTTCTGACCTGCTCGCTCCTCTCGACCTGGCGTTCTGGAACATCGAGTCCGCCGAACACCCCATGCACCTCGGCGCGCTGGGGATCTTCTCGGCGCACTCGCCCACCGCGGGCGCCCACGCCGCCGACCTGCTCGCCGCGCGGGCCGCGTCCGTACCCGGGCTGCGGATGCGCATCCGGGACATATGGCAGCCGTCCCCGCTGCGGCCGCTGTCCTTCGGCAGCGCCACCCGTGAGCCCGACCCCGGCTTCGATCCCCTCCACCACGTGCGGCTGCACGCCCCGACCGCGGACTTCCACGCCGAGGCCGGCCGGCTCATGGAGCGCTCGCTGGAGCGCGACCGGCCGCCGTGGGAGGCCCATGTGCTGCCGGGGGACGACGGGGTGTCCTTCGCGGTGCTGTTCAAGTTCCACCACGCCCTGGCCGACGGTCTGCGCGCGCTGACCCTCGCCGCCGCCATCCTGGACCCGATGGATATGCCGGAGCGCAAGCCCCGCCCCGCGGAGGCAAGGCCGGGCCTGCTGCCCGACGTGCGCAAGCTGCCCGGGCTGGTCCGGGGCACCCTGTCCGACGTGGGGCGCGCCCTCGACATCGGCGCCTCGCTGGCCGTGTCCAGCCTGGGGGTGCGCTCCTCGACCGCGTTCACCGCCGAGGCCACCGGCACCCGCCGTACCGCCGGCGTGGTCCTCGACCTCGACGACGTGCACCGCATCCGCAAGGCCCAGGGCGGTACCGTCAACGACGTCCTGATCGCCCTGGTCGCGGGCGCCCTGCGCCGCTGGCTCGACGAGCGCGGCGACGGCAGCGACGGGGTCCGGCCGCGCGCCCTGATCCCCGTCTCCAAGCGCCGCCCGCGCACCGCCAGCCCACAGGGCAACCGGCTCTCCGGCTACGTGATAAGGCTTCCCGTCGACGACCCCGACCCGCTCGGCCGCCTCGACACGGTCCGCTCCGCCATGGACCGCAACAAGGACGCCGGCCCCAACCGGGGCGCGGGCGCGGTCGCCCTGCTCGCCGACCATGTGCCCGCGCTCGGCCACCGGCTCGGCGGACCGCTGGTCAGCCAGGCCGCCCGGCTCTGGTTCGACATCCTGGTCACCAGCGTGCCGCTGCCCAGCCTCGGCCTGAAGCTCGGCGGCAACCCGGTCACGCAGGTCTTCCCGTTCGCGCCGCTGGCCCGCGGCCAGTCCCTGGCGGTGGCCGTCTCCACCTACCGCGGACACGTCCACTACGGCCTCGTCGCCGACGCCCAGGCCGTACCGGACCTGGACCGGCTGGCCACCGCCCTCACCGAGGAGGTCGACACGCTCATCACCGCCTGCGGCTCCTGACCTCCTTGTCGGGCCCTCTCGCCCGGATTTTGGAGGACCGGCCCGGCGCTCCGTACAATTCCCCGTTCGAAAGCGGACGCGGTCGGAGCGCCGCGCGGGTGATCAGGGAAACGGCAGCGCGATGACGGTGACAGACGAAGGCTCGGCGATCACGGACGAGGTCGTGTACGAGCCGGGTGACGAGGTCGTGTACGGCCCCGGCATCGACCCGGAGCGGCTCGCCGTCTGCCTCAGCGTGCTGGAGGAACTGGACAAGCTGGAGGTCGACCACCCGGACGCGATCGCCGTGCGCCGGGCCACCGCGGGCATCTACCGCACGGTCAAGCAGCGCCGCCGCCAGGAGCGCCGGGCCGCCAAGACCGCCCACGACAAGGCGGTCACGGAAGCCACGGCGACCGGCTCCGCCCAGCGCATCGACGACGAGACCGAGGGCATCCTGCCGTCGTCGGCGACGGCGGAGGGCAGGATCGCGGGGATACTCCAGCGCCCCCGCTCCTGCTACACCTGCAAGACCCGGTACGTGGAAGTCGACTACTTCTACCACCAGCTCTGTCCCGACTGCGCCCGCCTCAACCGCGACAAGCGCGACGCCCGCGCCGACCTCACCGGCAAGCGCGCCCTGCTCACCGGCGGCCGCGCCAAGATCGGCATGTACATCGCGCTCAGGCTGCTGCGCGACGGCGCGCACACCACCATCACCACGCGCTTCCCCAAGGACGCCATCCGCCGTTTCAAGGCCATGGACGACTCCGCGGACTGGATGCACCGCCTGGAGGTCGTCGGCATCGACCTGCGCGACCCGGCACAGGCCGTGGCCCTCGCCGACCAGGTCGCCGAGGCGGGCCCGCTCGACATCCTCGTCAACAACGCGACGCAGACCGTGCGCCGCCTGCCCTCCGCCTACGCAGCCCTGGTCGACGGCGAGAGCGCCCCGCTGCCCGCTGGGGAGCTGCCCGCCCACCACGTCATCGGCGCCTTCAACTCCGGCGCGGTCGACGGCCTCGCCGCACTGCCCCTCGGCACCAGCGGCCTGGACGCCCAGCAGGTCGCCGACCTCGCCCTGGTCGCCGGCAACGCCAGCGTCGCCCGGCACCTGGACGGCACCGCCATCGACGCCGGCGGACTGGTCCCCGACGTCGTCGACACCAACACCTGGGTGCAGACCATCGAGCAGATCTCCCCGGTCGAGCTCCTCGAGACCCAGCTGTGCAACTACACGGCGCCGTTCATCCTGATCAGCAAGTTGCGCCCGGTCATGGCGGACGCCGCGAGGAAGGCTGACAGCGGACGCGCGTACGTCGTGAACGTCTCCGCGATGGAGGGCGTCTTCGGCCGCGGCTACAAGGGCGCGGGGCACCCCAACACCAACGCCGCCAAGGCCGCCATGAACATGGTCACCCGGACCAGCGGCCAGGAGATGTTCCAGACCGACGGCATCCTGATGACCTCGGTCGACACCGGCTGGATCACCGACGAACGCCCCCACTACGACAAGCTGCGCCTGGCCGAGGAGGGCTTCCACGCCCCGCTCGACCTGGTAGACGGGGCCGCACGGGTCTACGATCCGATTGTGCGCGGCGAGCAGGGCGAGGACCTGTACGGCGTCTTCCTGAAGGACTACGCGCCCGGCAAGTGGTGAGCCACCGGCCCCGACGTGTGGCCCGGCGCCCGCAGGGAACCCGGACCCTGGTGATTACCGCGCCAGGGAGTGACCAATGAGCAGTCCACACAGCATTGATCCGCGAGCGCAGAACGACCCGCGCAACCGCTATCCGACCGACGAACAGTTCTACGGCAGCGACCGCCCCGACCATGCCGTACTGCCGGAGGACCGGCCGCGCGGCGGCGGTGGCGGGAGTTCGGTGAAGCACCGCGGCACGTGGGCCACGGTCGCGCTCGTCGCCGGCGTCATCCTGCTGATCCTCCTGGGGATCGCACTGTTCCCGTGAGGGAGCCACAGCGCCGTAGCCACCGTCATGAGCGAGGTGGTGCGTATGAGCGAAGACGGTCGTGGACGGCGTACTCCCGCGCGGAGTGCGCCGTCCTGACGCGTGTGCCCCCGTCCACCAGCAGATCCGCGCCAGTGATCCACTGTGCGGCGTCCGAGGCCAGCCACACCACGGCCCGCGCGACGTCCTCCGGCTCACCGATGCGCCCCAGCGGCAGCCCGCCGGCCAGCTCCTTCTCGCCCGGTTCCCACACGAACCGCGCCATCTCGGTGCGCACCAGCCCTGGGGAGACCGAGTTGACCCGTACCTTCGGCGCGAGTTCCCCGGCGAGCTGCTGCGTCAGATGCAGCAGGGCCGCCTTGCTGGTGCCGTACGCGCCGACGTTCGGCCCGACATGCCCCGCGCCCTCCGTGCAGACGTTGACGACCGAGCCGCCGTGCTCGCGCATCCAGGCCCGCCACGCCCCCTGCACCAGCCCGAGCGGCGCCTCGACGTTCACGGCGAACGCCTCCCGCCAGGCATCGGGATCGGCCTCCATGAGCGGCCCGTACGGCTGGTTCGTCGCCGCGTTGTTGACCACGACGTCGATCCGGCCGAAGGCGCGCAGGGCCCGCTCCGTGACCTCCCGCAGATGATCCGGATCAGCGACGCTGCCGCTCACCCCGATGCCGCCCAGTTCCTCGGCCGTGGAGCGCACCTCGTCCGCGTCCCGCGCGGTCACGCACACCAGCGCCCCTGCAGCGGCCAGCTGCCCTGCGACGGCACGCCCGATCCCGCGGGTCGCCCCGGTGACGATCGCGGCCCTGCCCTCGAGCCCGTACCCGTCGAATGCGTGCCCCTTGAGTGCGTACGACGACGTCATCGCCGTACCGTCTCATGACGGGCCGTCAGTCAACAGCCCCGAGGCGGGAGTTGCGTGCGGCGACCAGCTCCAGCACGGTGCGCCAGTCCTCCAGCACCCCCGCGTCGAAGCCCACGGTGCGGCCCTCCTCGTCCGCCTGGCGCAGGTGCTGCAGATCCTCGTCGGCGGGCAGCCCGCCGCGATGCTGCTCGCGCACCAGCCGGGCGACCCGCTCCCCGAGCAGGCCCCGCACCGCGTCGGCCGCGCACTCCGGGTGGGAGCTCTCGTCGCCCGGCCGCAGCAGCGGGCCGATCGCATGGACCAGGCCCGCGACCTGGAGCTCCTTGTCGGCGGGGCGGCGGCGCCGCAGCAGTGCGGCGGTCTGCAGCGCATGCTGGTGCAGATCCACCCGGCGACTTCGCAGGCCCGGGGCGCCCCACGAGCCCCGGCAGGCGTACAGCAGATCCATCAGCTCCTCGACACTGCGCAGCTCCATGCGCCAGTCCTTCCGCCGGACAAGCCGTTGCCGTCCCGCCAGCAGATCATGGCCGCCTTGCGATTCGGCCAACGGGACTTGAACTGCGTGGCCGCTTCACCGCGCTCCGTGATCTCACGTCACCGGCGGGGCATCCGCGTCCCCGGGAAGCCGCTGTCCCGTCAGGGCCGAGAAGCAGTGCACGCCGTCCGCGCGGACCGCCACCCGCAAGGTGGCCCCGGCGCCGTACGTGGAGCGTCCCGGGAGCCGGACGACCAGCCGGGCGAGCCCCTCGCCGGACCACGCCGTCGTATGGAGGTGGACGACGGCGCCTGTGTCCCCGACCCTCTCGGCCCGCCTGCTGCAGCACACCGTCCCTGAGCACGGCCAGGCGATCACCCACGGCCATCGCCTCGGCCTGGTCGTGGGTGACGTACACCGTGGTGATGCCGAGATGCTGCTGCAGCCGCACGATCTGTATACGGGTCTGCGCCCGCAGCCGGGCGTCGAGATTGGACAACGGCTCGTCCATCAGACAGACCCGTGGATCCCGCACGAGCACCCGCGCCGTCGCGACCCGCTGCCGCTCGCCGCCCGCCAGTGACCTGGGCCGACGGCCCAGGAACTGCTCCAGATCGAGGACACGCGCGGCGTGCTCGACGCGCTGCCGGGCGCACACCCGGGACATGCGGGCGATCCTCAGGGCGAAGCCGATGTTGTCGGCAGCCGACAAATGCGGGTACAGGGCGTAGTCCTGGAACACCATCGCGGTGTCGCGGTCCCTGGGCGGAAGATGGGTCACGTACCGGACGCCGACGAGGATCGAACCCGAGTCGACGTCCTCACGTCCGGCGAGCATGCGCAGGCAGGTCGACTTTTCACAACCGGAAGGGCCGAGCAGGACCATGAACTCACCGTCTCCGATCTCGAGGTCGAGCGAGTCCACGGCCGGCCGGTCCATCGACGGGAAGCACCGGGTGGCCCGGTCGAAGGTGACAGACGCCATGACCCTCCCGGACAGGTCCCTCGCACCCAGCTTGGAACGGGCGTTGCCCCTTTGGCCCGCCTGTCTACCTAACGAGTGACAGGAGAGGGGTCTGAAACCGGACGACTCATGACAGTAACCCCAAGTTTTCAGCCCCATAGAGCGGATGGCCGCTCATTTGGTTAATCTGGAGTGGACGGACAGCGCCAACGGGTCCAACCCACACCCACGTCCGTCCCGGGGCAAGCCGGCAGACAGCGGCCTGTTCTCACACGAGTTGCCGGCGCCACCGCGTCCGAACTGCTTTCGACTCACACCCGAGCGGGCGTCAGGCGCCGGACCGCAAGTGGCCGGCACGCCCCGAGGGTGACCCGACACATAAGGAGTGCGCGGTGACACCGGAGAAGACGAATCGCGAACAGCGCCCCAAGGAACGCACGGAGCGCCCCGGCCGACGGTCGGACGAACTCGGCAGCCTGGAAGTCTGGGCCCACGCGGCCCCCATCCGCCTGGCAGGCTACGAGGACGACCTCGCCGAGCCCCACATCCTGCCCAGCGTCGACTGAACCCCGGCAGGACCTTCGCGATCGCCGACTGCATGGGCGTGCGAGACTCACGCCCATGCAGATCAGAGAAGCCGCGGCCGAGGACTGGCCGCGGATCTGGCCTTTCTGGCACCGCATCGTCGCCGCAGGAGAGACCTACGCCTGGGACCCGGACACCTCCGAGGAGGCGGCCCGGGCCCTTTGGATGAACCCGGCCAAGCGTGTCTACGTCGTCGAGGACGAGGACGGCGCCGTCGTCGGCTCGGCCTACGTCACTCCCAACTACGGCGGCCCAGCGGCGCACATCGCCAACGCCGGTTTCATGGTCGACCCCGACCGGGCGGGCCGCGGCATCGGCCGCGTCCTCGCCGAACACGTCCTGGCCGCCGCCAGGTCCGAGGGCTACCGGGCGATGGTCTTCAACGCCGTCGTCGAGACGAACCCGGCCGTGCGCCTGTGGACGTCCCTGGGCTTCGAGATCCTGGGCACGGTCCCGGAGGCGTACGAGCATCCGCGTTACGGCCGGGTGGGACTGCATGTGATGTACCGGGCGCTGTAGGGCCCGGCCAGGCCTTAGTCCTTGCGCCCTGTCACGGCCACCGTCACCCCGAGGCCGATCATGGTCAGGCCGCCGACGCCGCCGACCACGGAGAGCCGGCGCGGGGAGCGGGCGAACCAGCCGCGGGCGGTGGACGCGATCAGGCCCCACACGCTGTCGGAGGCCAGCGCGATCACGTTGAAGACCACGCCGAGCAGCAGCATCTGCACCGTGACGTGTCCGCCGCCGCGGTCCACGAACTGCGGCAGTACGGCCGCGAAGAACACGATGGTCTTCGGGTTCGTGACACCGACCGCGAACCCCTCCCAGAAGGTGCGCAGCCCGCTGTGCGCGGGCACCTCACCGCCCGTGAACGCGGCCCGCAGCGACCCTCGTTCACGCCACGCCTTCACCCCGAGGTACACCAGGTAGAGCGCGCCGGCCAGCTTGAGCACGGTGAAGACCAGCACCGAGCGTTCCACGACGGACCCGATACCGAACGCCACCGCCACCACCAGCAGACAGGCGCCGAGCGTGTTGCCCACCACGGTGGTCAGCGCGGCCCGGCGCCCCTGCGCGAGCGCCCGTCCGATCACGAACAGCACACTTGGCCCGGGTATCACGATCAGCAGGAAGGAAAGCGCCGCGAAGGCGAGCAGACGGTCGGTGGACATCATGCGATCCATGCAAACACGGGCAGGTGCCGCTCTTCAGCCCGATTTTCCCGGGGTCCACCGCACCGGACCACGCCTCGGCAGAGCTCCTAGTCCATCGGCGCCGTCCGCTGCCACGGATGCAGCTTCTCCAGTTGCTGTGCCACCTCCAGGAGCATCGCCTCCGAGCCGGGGCGGCCCACGAGCTGGATCGCACAGGGGGCGCCCGAGGACAGGGTGCCGAAGGGGACGGACATGGCGGGCCAGCCGGTCAGGTTCCACGGCGGGGTCAGGGGCGAGTAGTTGGTGTTGGCGAGGACGTTGGCCAGCCAGCCCCGCTCGTGCCAGGCCACCGACCTGGGGGAGCGGCGGGCGAGCGCGGGGGTGAGCAGGACGTCGTACTCGGTGAAGAACGGCTCCATGCGGCGGCGCAGTCGCTCCCGGCTGTCGCCGCCCCGGACGCTGCCCAGGAAGCGGCGGCCGATCGTGGCGTGCACGCGGGTGCGCCGGTTGAGCAGGCGCGGGTCCAGGCCCTGGGCGTCCACTGCCGTGCCCGCGGTCCAGTGGGCGAGGGACATCGTGCTCAGGGAGAGCGGATAGGGCGGGTCGGCGCGGCGGACCTGGTGGCCGGCCTTGATCAGGACACCGGCCGCGTCGCGGGCCGCGGTCGTGTAGGGCGTGCTGATGGTGACGCCGGCCAGGGGGCTGCGCAGCGAGACGGCGATCTTGCGCATGGCGGGCTCGGACGGCGGCGCCGTCTCGGTGTCCGCCAGCACCGCCAGCATCAGGCGCGCGTCCTCGACCGTCGTGGCGAGCGGACCGTTCTCGGACATGCCGAACCAGTCGCCGTCGCTGATGCCCGCCGGGACGACCCCGTGGCCCGGCTTGATGGTGACCAGGCCGCAGTTGGCGGCCGGGATGCGCAGCGAGCCCATGCCGTCGTTGCCGAGCGCGATCGGCACCAGGCCGGCGGCGACCGCGGCCGCACTGCCGCCCGAGGAACCGCCCGCCGTGCGGCTCGGGTCCCAGGGGTTGCGGGCGGTGCCGTGGACGCCCTCGGTGGTGCCGAAGACGCACAGCTCGGGCACGTTCGTCAGCCCCACGACCACCGCGCCCGCCGCCCGCAGCCGGGCCACCGTGATGTGATCGTCGGTGGCGGGCGTGTCCGGCGTCGCGGCGGAGCCCACGCGGTTGGACTCGCCGCGCACGGCCAGGTTGTCCTTGACCGCCACCGGCACACCGGCCAACGGCAGTTCGGCCAGATCGTGACGCGAGGCCAGCTCGTCGGCCTCGGCGAGCGCCGCCTCGGCCCGCACCACCCGGAACGCCCCGACCCGTCCGTCCAGCCGCTGGATCCGGTCGAGATGCTCGGTCACCACTTCACGGGGCGTGGCCCGCTTCTCGCGTACGGCGGCGGCGATCTCGGCGGCGGTCCGGCCGACCCAGCTGGTCACGGGCGCTCCTCGGGGTGCGGTGCAGGCAACTACTCATGAGTACGCAGTGCACTCTGCCCCGCCGCGGCCTCCGCGTCGAGAGCACTCGCTCTTGGACAGGACTATGGAGCCACCCAATCATCAGACATCGGATGAATCGGGAGCTGTTCATGGGTATGGGGCCCTGTCCAAGACGTCAGGTCCTGACGGCCGCCGACGGCTCCGGCTACACGTTCCCGGGGGAGGAGCTCCCCACGGGCCGCGTCGAGGTCGAGGGCATCCCCTTCCCGCATCCGGCTGGCCGAGGACATCCGCCATGGAGGTGACGCGGGCCGGAACGATCGGCGCGAGCCGCATCCTGCTCCTGCCGTCGCCGGTACGGGCCCGTCGGGGGCGGCTGAGGGGGACATTGGCGCGGGAGGCCGTGCGGATCGCGCGCTTCGAGCCGTACCGGTCACGGGCCTGAGGCGGCCCCGTGGCGGGAGGCTCAGGAGTGGGAGCGGCGGTGCCGGCGTACTCGCCAGACGACAAGGGTCACCACGACGATTGCGGCAAAGGCCAGGGCGGTGGTGCGGCCGACCAGGGTCTCGGCGCGTTGGTAGGCGGCGCCCGCGGCATAGCCGAGGAGGGCGTTGCCGACACCCCAGAGCAGGCCGCCGAGGGCGTTGTAGAGCAGGAAGCGGCGGTACGGCATGCTCGAGGCGCCCGCCATCGCCGGGACGAGGGAGCGGAAGAGGGCGACGAAACGGCCGACGAAGACCGCCGCCGGACCGCGCCGGCGGATCAGGTCGCGCGCCTTCTCCACCCGCTCGGCCCGTCGGCGCAGGGGCCCGCGGGAGAGCAGCGGCGGTCCGGCGCGCCGGCCGATCTCGTAGCCGATGCTGTCCCCGGCGATCGCCGCGAGGACGACGGCCAGCGTCAGCCAGACCAGCTCCACGTTGCCCCGCCGGGCCAGCACACCGCCGACGATCACCGCGGTCTCGCCCGGCAGGACGAACCCGAAGAACAGCGCGTCCTCGGCGAACACCAGGGCCGTGACCACGAGGTAGACCACGGGCCCGGACAGGTCGGCGAGCCAGTCGACAAGAGCGTGCATCTGCCGACCCCTTTCTCTGTCGGGTACGAGTACCCGACAGCGGCGGCCTAGCCCGCGGCTGTCCGGCGCGGCAGGAAGTTCACGGCGGTCATGGTCAGGACCGGATCGTTGGAACGGGACGGGCGGCTCTCCCGCACGGTAGCGCGCAGGGAGAGGCTGTCGCCGGGCCGTACCGGCCGTACCCGGCGCAGTTCGTCGACGCCCGGCGAGGCCAGGCCGCCCACCTTGCTGATGTAGCGGTCGGCGTACAGCCGCATCAGGATGCCCTGCGGTCGAACACACGTGTGAAGTGGAGGATGTGGTCCTCGAGATAGCGGTCCTCGCGCGATGGCCGCCGGATCTCGCGGCGCGGCGGGCTCAGATCTCTGCATCACCTCGGCTCCGCCGAGCGGGCGGCGCAGCGTCGCCTCGTCCACCACGACCCACAGCTTCGGCGCGTCCGTTGCGTCCGGGGAGGTGATGGGGTGGCCAGGCCCCCGTCAGGGGCATCCCCTCGCCGCCGCTGGTCCTGCGCCGTGTGCGCGGTCACCGAGGAGAGCGAGCTGATCCCCATCGCCGTGCAGGCCGACGAGCTCGCGGAGTCGGGACGGGGGCTGCAGGTCGTCTCGGTGCTGAGCGCGCACCGGCTGGCCACGCACGGGAAGGCGCGGTACACCGATAGGACCAGAGCCGAGGAGGTGCGGTCCCGTGGGCGAGGTGCAGGTGACGGCGCAGGACGGCGAGGTGCGGGTGGGGCTCGGCGACTACCTCGTGGTGCGGCTGGCCGAGAACGCCACCACCGGCTACCGGTGGTACGTCGAGGGCATCGAGGGCGGGCTGGAGGTGGCGGCCAGCGACTATGCGCCGCCGGGAGAGCTCGTCCCGGGCGCCGGCGGCACCCGGGTGCTGCGGCTGCGGCCGACCAAGGCCGGGGAAGGGCGGCTGGAGCTCGTGCTCAGGCAGCCGTGGGGCGACGACGTGGCCGACCGGTACGCACTGCGGATCACCGTCGAGTGACGCGCGAGGGACCGCGCCCGGCATGCTCGGACGCGGCCCCACGCCCGGTGGGGCTAGAGCAGGTAGATCTCGTGGACCAGGCCGTCGGCCTCCTCACGGAAGGAGATCGGCCGTCCCGTCTGACGGGCCTGGGAGGCCAGTGTCGTCAGCGCGGTGAACGCCCAGTCGCTGCCGTTGAAGATCTTCTTCCAGGCGCCGCCCTTGACGTGCAGGAAGGCGTTGCGGGTCTGGTTGATCGACCACATCGCGTCGACGATCGCGTTCTGCGTCCACGTGCCCGTGATCGCCGTGGCGGCCTGCGCCGCCGCGAACGCCTGCAGGTCGCCGCGGAGTTCGGGCGTGATCGTCGGCCTGGCCTCGCCGGATGCCGTCTGCTCGAACCGCGCGACCATCACATCACTGGCAGGCTTGCCCGGCGCGCTGAGCGCGTTGCCGTTCAGGCCGATGTCCACGCCCGGCGGCAGCAGTACGGGCCGGCCGGCCTCGTCCTGCTGGGCCGCGGAGCGGACCGCCTGCGTCGTGGGCGGCTGCTGCTCGGGCTGCTTGGGGCCGCTGTTCTGCGGGCTCATGTCGTGCTCTCCTCTCCCTGGTTCCCCGGTCTCACCAGGCGTAGATCTGCTGGACGCTGCCGTTGTCCTCGTACAGGCCGACCTTGGCGCCGTTCGCCTTGGACGCGGCCAGTTCGGCGAGCATCGCCGCGTCGGTCGCGCCGACGGAGCCGTTGAGGTTCAGCCAGCCGCGCAACTCGCCGTACGCCCACACATTGGCGTCGGTCTCGTTGCTCCACAGCGCGAGGATGCGCTGGTCGGGCAGCCAGTTGTGGATGAGCGTGCCGAGCGCCGCCACGTTGTGCCAGGTCTCGATGCCGCACTCGCCGTAACCGATGCGGAAGAAGCCCTGCTCGCCCCAGCCCGGACCCCAGCTGTTCTTGCCGATCCAGCACTGCTGAGCGTCGTCGTAGCCGACGAGCGTGACGCAGTGGCCGCCCGCGAGGTCACCCGTGCGGTGCCGGTAGACGCCGCTGGAGTAGCTGAAGAAGTCCTGGTAGACCAGGAAACAGGCGGTGATGGAGCCGTAGCGCGCGATGTTCTCCTTCATCGCCGCCGGGTTGTTGGTGACGGACTGCCAGGAGCCGATCCTCACCAGCCGGTTGGGCCAGTCCGCGTTCAGCTTCGAGGCGTCCTGGTCGCCCGCCGTGTACGGGAAGTACTCCTCGATGGTGATGCCGTTGTCGCGCGCCTGGTCGGCCAGCGGCTCCGGGAACCAGCCGGTGGAGCAGCTGCGGCCGGCCTGGCGGCCGTAGTAGTAGAACGCCTGCGCCTCGGAGAGGTCGACCGGCAGACAGGGCGCGCCGTAGCTGAAGCGCGTGACGTGCTCCATCATGCCCACGGTGCCGAAGGCCACGCAGGAACCGCACGAGCCCTGGTTCTTGACGGGCGTCGTGTAATTGACGCCGCCGATGTTGCGCAGGTCGAACGCGGCGGGCGCGCCGACCGAGTCGGCGGTGGCGGACAGAGCGGCCGCGATGTTGCTCTGCTTCGCGCTCTCGATCGCGGAGCGGTCACCGGACTCGACGGGGACACCGAGGCGCACCACGCGCTGCTCCTCGGTGAGCGCCGTCATGCTGGTCGTGGTCATGTGCCACGGATTGCCCGCCTGGTCGAGTACCGACCTGAGGTGGTCGAGGTCCAGCGGGTCGTTGACAGGCATGAGGAACACTCCTTCGTGCTCGGGGCGTGTCGGGGCCCCTGCCGGCCGCCGCACGGCGGGCAGGGCAGGACAGGGCGGAGCGCGACCGGGTCCGACCGGGGCGGGGCGCGTCCGTCGCGCCGTGCGGGCACACGTCGCCGCACGGCGGGAAACGCTGGAAACGGTGGCAACTACGAAACGGCGGTGCGGACGGTGCTGCTCGCCGACTCCCGCCTGGGAGAGATCACGTTCTCTGAGAGGCTTTCACAGCCGTACCCCCGTAGTCGAGCGACAGCGGCAACCCCTGCTCCGCGGCTGTCGAGAGGCAGCTAAGCAGAGAACCAGGGGGTCGGGAATACGCCGGAATGCGGGTACCGCAAGGGAGAGACACCACTCCTCTTGCGGCTCGGGCGCTTGTGCGGGGTCAGGGGCCTTCCGCATCGATCCCGACGGCCCTGCGTGCCACCCCGGTGCTGTCCCGCACGATCACCCGGGGCACCGGCACCCGTACCGTCCGCGCGGGCCCGCCGTCCACCAGCGCGGTCAGCTCCCTGGCCGCCGTGCGCCCGAACTCCACGCTGTCGCGGGACAGGGCGGACAGCCAGGGCTTGACCATGCGGCACAGTGCGGAGTCCTCCCAGGCCACCACCGACACGTCGGCCGGTACGGAGAAGCCGAGTTCGGCCGCGGTGGCCACACCCGCGACGGCCATCACGTCGTTGTCGTAGATCAGGGCGGTCGGGGGAGCGGGCCGTCCGAGGACCCGGCGGGTGACGGCAGCGCCCTCCGCGTCCGAGTAGTCGGTGGTGACGGACTCCACCTCGCTCAGGCCCCGGCGTTCGGCCTCGGCGCGCAGTGTGCGGATACGGCGCTCGGTGTGGGCGAGGCCCGGAAGGCCCGCGATGTGCACGATGCGGCGGTGGCCCAGCGCGTACAGCTCGTCCACCACCGAGGCCATCGCGCCCGCGTCGTCCGCCCACACCGTGGACAGGCCCGGGTGGCGTTCGTCGGGGGCGCCGCCGATCACCACGGCGGGCAGGCCCAGTTCGTCCAGCAGGTCGGGCCGCGGGTCGTCGGTGCGCGGGTCGACGACCAGGACGCCGTCCACGCGGTGCTCGGCCCACCAGCGCCGGTAGACCGCGCACTCGTCGGCGACGTCCTCCACCACCTGGAAGAGCAGGCCGAGATGACGCTCCGCCAGCACCTCCTGTATGCCCGAGATCAGTTGGAGGAAGAACGAGTCCACGCCGAGCGTGTCCGCGCGGCGGGCGAGCACGAAGCCGACCGTGGCCGCGCCCTCCCCGGACAGCTGGCGGGCCGCCGTGCTGGGCCGCCAGCCCAGCTGCTCGGCGACCCGGCGCACCCGGTCACGGGTGACCTCGGAGACTCCGGGACGGCCGTTGAGCGCGAAGGAGACCGCGCTCTCGGATACACCGGCGCGCTGCGCGATGTCCTTCATCGTCGACCGACGGGCCGGGGAACGCTTGGCCGGCACGTTGCTCCCCATTTCTTCCAGGTCAGTAGCTAATGCGCTTGAGCGAAAGTACCCTAAAGCGCATTAGTAATGACTGGCAAGTTTTCGGACACACCTCTCTGACCTGCACTAATGTCGGCTGAATTTCTTTAGCTGGGATCAGTCCATTGACTTTCCCGAAGCGTCGCGGGCAAGGTCGCTGGCGTCCCAGCCGCCGACGCCGCCAAGGGAGCCGTGTCACCGTGCCCACATCCCGCAGAACCGTCGCCGCCCTCGCCGTCTCCGCCCTCCTCCTGCCGCTGAGCGCCTGCGGCTCCGGGAGCGACGGCGGGGGCCCGGGCGGCGCCTCGGGCAAGATCGGGGGCGACATCACCTTCCAGACCTGGAACCTGCGCGCCAACTTCAAGGACTACTTCGACGGCGTGATCGCCGACTTCGAGAAGAAGCACCCGGGTACCCATGTGAAGTGGGTCGACCAGCCCGCCGAGGGCTACGCCGACAAGATCAGCGCCGATGCGGCCGGCGGCACCCTGCCCGATGTCGTCAACGTCTCCCCGGACCTCGTCGCCCCGCTCGCCAGGGCCGGACTCGCCCTCGACCTCGGCAAGGCCGCCGCCAAGTACAAGAAGGAATACCTGGCAGGCGCCTGGGCGAGCCACCGGATACCGGGCATGACCGGCACGTACGCCTTCCCCTGGTACCTCAACACCGGCCCGCTGTTCTACAACAAGTCCCTGTTCGAGAAGGCCGGACTCGACCCCGACCGGCCGCCGAAGACGTACGACGACCTCTTCGCCGACGCCCTGGAACTGGCGAGGAAGAGCGACGGCAAGGTCGCCACCCTCGCCAACGTGCCCACCATCGAGGACTTCGGCCGCTACGGCGTCGAGCTCATGAACAAGCAGGGCGCCGCCTTCACCTTCAACGACGCCAAGGGCATCCAACTCCTCACCAGGTACAAGGAGTTGTACGACGCAAAAGCCCTCGACCCGCAGGCGCTGACCGCCACGCCCGAGTCGTCCGGCAGGAAGTTCCTCACCGAGGCCGTCGCCATGAACCCCGGCAGCGCCCTGGACCTCGGCAACTTCAAGAAGCAGGCGCCCAACCTGTACAAGAACATCGGCATCACCGACCAGATCACCAGCACCGGCCACGTCAACATGTACGTGATGGGCGTGATGGTCAACTCCAGGACCAGGCACACGGCCGCCTCGGTCGCCTTCGCGCACTGGATCACCGACGCCGAGCACCAGATGTCCTTCGCCAGGAAGGTCGCCATCTTCCCCAGCACCGCCGGCTCACTGGACGACCCGTACTTCACCAAGGAGGACGGCACCGACGAGACCCGGGTGCGCATCGCCGCCGCCAAGTCGCTGAAGAACGCGATCAACTACACGCCCGTCCTGTTCAGCGAGCAGATGAAGACGGCGCTGCGCAACGAGGTGGCCAAGGCCCTGCAGGGCAAGGAGAGCCCCAAGACGGCTCTCGACAACGCTGTCAAGGCCTGCAACACGCTCCTCCGGCAGCAGGGCTAGCGCGCGATGGCCACTTCTGCCGTGTCCCAGGAGCGGGGCGTGCGAGGTGTGCGGCGCCAACTGCCCACCACTCCCTGGCTGTTCGCCGCACCCGGACTGCTGATCACCGGCGTGTTCATCCTGTACCCGTTCGTCTCCACCCTGGTCAACGCCTTCACCGACCGCCGCACCCTGATCCCGGGCCGGTTCGTGGGCCTTGCCAACTTCCGTGAGCTGCTCCACGACGACATGTTCTGGATCGGCCTGCGCAACAGCACGCTGTACGTGCTGGGGGTCGTTCCCGCCCTCGTCCTCCTGCCCCTGCTGCTCGCGCTGCTGGTCCAGAAGAACATCCCCGGCATCACCTTCTTCCGCTCGGCCTTCTACACCCCGGTCGTCGCCTCGATCGTCGTCGTCGGGCTTATCTGGGTCTGGCTGCTCGACGAACGCGGCCTGGTCAACTCCCTGCTGGAGACCATCGGGGTCGGGCGGGTCGGCTTCCTCAGCGACCAGTGGCTGCTCCTGCTGAGCGCCATGGCCGTCACGGTCTGGAAGGGCCTCGGCTACTACATGATCATTTATCTGGCGGCGCTGGCCGATGTGCCCCGCGAACTCCACGAGGCCGCCGCCGTCGACGGCGCGGGCGCCCTCCGCCGCTTCCTGACCGTCACGGTGCCCGCCGTCCGCTCCACCATGGTCCTGGTCGGCGCGCTCTCCTCGGTCGCCGCATTCAAGGTGTTCTCCGAGGTCTACCTGATGGCGGGCCCGAGCGGCGGACCGGCCGGCGAGGACACCACCCTCGTCATGCTCGTCCAGCGCACCGGCACCGGCCTCACCGGCCGCGTCGGCTACGCCTCCGCCATCTCGGTCGTCGTCTTCGTCGTCACCGTCGCCCTGATGCTGCTCGTGCTGCGCGCAGACCGGAGGGAGGACAGGTGAGCGTCGTCGAGAAGGTACGACCCGTGGAGGCGCCGGCTCCCGCACGGGAGCCCCGCGTGCGCGTCACCGACGAGCACGGCCGTCGCATCCGGGCGTGGGAACTCGCCCTGCGCTACCTGCTGTTGCTCGCCGTACTCGCGCTGACCGTCGGCCCGTTCCTGTGGCAGCTGTCCACCTCGCTCAAGGGGTCGACCGAGGACATCTACAGCTCCCCGCCGACCTTCCTGCCCGGCCACCCCACCCTGCACAACTACGAGCGGGTCGCCGACACCATCCCCGTCTGGGACTACGCGTTCAACTCCCTGAAGGTGGCCACCGCCAACGTCGTCACCAACTGCGTCGGATCGGCTCTCGCCGGCTACGCCCTGGCCCGGCTGCGCTACCGCGGACGCCGGGTGGCCACCCTCGCCTTCATCCTGGCGATGCTCGTACCGGTGGAGGGGATCATCATCGCCCAGTTCACCACCATGCGGGAGCTGGGCCTCAACAACACCCTGGTCGGCGTGGTGCTGCCGGGCTGCATCGGCGCCATGAACGTGCTGCTGATGCGCAACGCCTTCCTGAACCTGCCCTACGAGATCGAGGAGGCGGCCTACGTCGACGGCGCCGACGTCCGGCAGCGGTTCCTGCGCATCGCGCTGCCCGCGGTGAAGGGCACGATCGCCGTCGTCGCGATCTTCGCCTTCATGGGCGCCTGGGACGACTTCCTGTGGCCGCTGATCGTGCTGAGCGATCCGTCCAAGTTCACGCTGACCATCGGCCTCAACTACCTGCACGGCACCTTCGCAGGCGACGAACGGCTCGTCGCCGCGGGCACGGTCATCGCCGTGGCACCGCTGATCGCCCTCTTCGCCTGTCTGCAGCGGTACTTCTTCCGCGGGGTCGGCGAGGGAGCGGTCAAGGGCTGATCACCGCCATCGAGTTCAAGGACTTCCGCATGCCTGCTGCCGTGCGCTTCGGCGTCAACTATACCCCCAGCGAAGGGTGGTTCCACCACTGGCTCGACTTCGACCTCGACTCCGTGCGGGCCGACATCGACTCCATCGCCGCGCTCGGCCTGGACCACATCCGGGTCTTCCCGCTGTGGCCGTACTTCCAGCCCAATCGCACGCTCGTCCGTCCCCGCGCCGTCGAGCAGCTCGTCGCACTGGTCGACGCGGCGGCCGAGCGCGGGCTCGACGTCAACGTGGACGGTCTGCAAGGGCACCTGAGCAGCTTCGACTTCCTGCCCGCCTGGACCCGCACCTGGCACCGGCGGAACCTGTTCACCGACCCGGACGTGCTCGACGGCCAGGCCACCTATCTGCGCACCCTCGCCGCCGCCCTCGCCGGCCGGCCGAACTTCCTCGGCATGACCCTCGGCAACGAGGTCAACCAGTTCTCGGCGGGACCGCATCCCGATCCGGACCGAGCCACCTCCGACGAGATCGACGCGTGGCTCGCGCGCATGCTCGCCGCCTGCGAGCAGGGCGCCCCCGGCAAGCTGCACCTGCACGCCGAGTACGACGCCACCTGGTACCAGGACGACATGCCCTTCACGCCGGCCCAGGCCGCCCGCCACGGCGCCGTCACCGCCGTACACTCCTGGGTCTTCAACGGCACGGCCCAACGGCACGGCCGTACGTCCGGCCCCACGGAACACCACGCTGCGTACCTCGTCGAACTGAGCAAGGCGTGGGCCGAGGACCCGGGTCGCCCCGTCTGGCTCCAGGAAGTGGGCGCACCCGCGCCCGTCATCCCACCCGAGCACGCCGCCGCCTTCGCCGAGGCCACCGTCGCAGGCGCCCTGGACTGCCCCGACCTGTGGGGCATCACCTGGTGGTGCTCGCACGACGTGTCCCGGGACCTCGCGGACTTCCCCGAACTCGAATACGGGCTGGGCCTGTTGACGAACGACAGGCGGCCCAAGGACACGGCGCGGGCGCTGGCGCAGGCGGCAGCACGCGAGCACACGCCTCCCGCGTCCCGCAGCACCGCGCTCGTCGTCCCGGCCGACCCGGCCACACGCTCGCTCTGCGCCCCCGGCGGGCCGGTCTTCGACGCCTTCTTCCGGCTGACCGCCGACGGTGCCCGCCCCACGACCGTCCTGGACACCCGCGCGGACGACAAGGACCACCTCGCCGCACGCGGCATCACCGAAGTCGTCACTCCCGAACAGGTACTCCGCACCCCACCAGGAGGAACCAGCTCGTGAAACCCACCAGACGCACCGTCCTGCTCGCCGGCGCCGCGGCCGCACTGATGCCGCCGTCGCCCGCCTTCGCCGTACCGAACGCATCGCGGGCCTCGAAGGCCGACGCCACCGCGACCCCGCCGTACGCCTCCTACTGGTATCCGGACTCCCTGCCCGCCGGCAGCCCTGGTACCGGCATCACCTGGCGCAGCCTGAAGGCCTGGCGCGCCGCCGACGACACCGACCTCGCGTTCAACACCGCGTCCGTGCCGCCGGCCCCCCGCTTCACCCCGACGCCGGCGAACAGCACCGCCCGCTCAGGGCAGGCCCGCATCCAGTCGCTGGTGTCGTTCGGGCCGACGTCCGGCAACCCGTCGCAGGGTTCGGCCACCGCCGACTACTACGCGCTCACACACTGGGCCTACGTCGACGAGTTGGTGTTCTGGGGCGGCTCGTCCGGTGAAGGGCTGATCCTCGCCCCGAACGCACCGATCGTGGACGCGGCGCACCGGCACGGGGTCCCGGTGCTCGGCAACATCTTCCTGCCGCCCACCGCCTATGGCGGGCAGTTGCAGTGGACGCGGGACCTCGTGCAGAAGGACTCCGCCGGGCACTACCCGCTCGCCGCCCAACTCGTCGCCGTCGCGGCTGCCTACGGGTTCGACGGGTGGTTCGTCAACGCCGAGACCGGTGGCGGGAATGCCGCGCTCGGCGCCGCCGTGCTCGGCTTCGTCACGGAGCTGAAGTCGCTCGCCGCCGCCCGTGGGCAGCGGGTGACCTGGTACGACGCGATGACCGTGAACGGCACGGTGAGCTGGCAGGGGGCGCTCGACAGCCAGAACCAGGCGTTCTTCCAGGCTGCCGACGACATGTTCGTCGACTTCCGGTGGAGTGCTGGCACGTTGGCGTCGTCCGGACAGAAGGCACAGCAACTCGGCCGCAGCCGCTATGAGTTGTGGGCGGGGGTCGACGTCGAGTCCAACGGGTCGAACACGAGCGTGAGCTGGGACGCCATCGTGCCGACGACCAAGGCGCACGTCACCTCGATCGGCTTCTACCGGCCCGAGTGGACCCGCAACCACCTGCCCGCCTCCCGGACCCCGGCCGACTTCCACGCCGCCGACGACCGGTTCTGGACCGGCCGTTCGCTCGATCCGTCGCAGCCTGACGCCTCCGACCCGTGGCGGGCGCCCGCGGTGTCGGTCGCGGACCGGTCGCCGGTGTCCGCCGTGCCGTTCGCGAGCGTGTTCAACACCGGGCACGGGCTGCGGTGGTACGAGGACGGGGAGGTCACCTCGGACACGCCGTGGAATCACCTCGGGCTGCAGGACCGGCTGCCCTCGCGGCGGTGGGTGGCGCGCACGGAGGGGGAGCGTCCTGTTGTCTCGTTCGACTTCGCGGATGCGTGGCGTGGCGGCAACAGCGTGCTGGTGGACGGTGAACTGGACGCACCGACGACCGTGGAGTTGTACGCGACACGGCTCCCGATCACTGTTGACACGGTTGTCGAGCTGACGCACCGCACCGACACGGGTGCTGTGAACGTCGAGCTCGCCGTGGCGACGGCCGAGCCGAGCGCTCCGGGTGTGACACCGCCGTACAGCTATCTGCCTGTGAACTCGGTCAACAGGAGGCGTGGCGAGGACAGGTCTGCGGCTGTGAAGTCGGTCAACGGCTGGGCGACCGTGACCGTCCCGCTCGCAGGCCTCTCCGGAACGCTCCATGCGATCGGTGTGCGCCTCACCGCCACCGACGGCCCGGTGCAGTGGCGACTCGGTGGGCTGGCGGTGCGCGACACGGTCGACACGCCCGCCGCCCCCTCCGCGCTGCGGATAACCGCGGCCTCCGGCGGCAACCTGCTCCTGGCCTGGAACCCCGCCCCGGGCGCGGTACGCCACTACATGCTGCACCGCCTCCTGCCCGACGGCACCCGGCGCTTTCTCGGGGCCACCGGCCAGCGCGCCTACTTCCTCGGCGGCCTGCAGCCCGAACAGGGAGAGCAGGCGGCCCGGTTGGAGCTGCGCGCAGTAGGGGAGCTGTACACCACGTCGGCCCCCGTCACCGTGACCCACACCTGGTAACCATCCGCCACCGGAAGCCCCGGAAGACCTACGGAGCACCCCGCATGCATGACGACCGCAGCCTGGTCGAAGCCCGTCTCAAGCGCGTCCTCGAGGAGCGCATCCGCCCCGCCGTGTATCCCGAGACCGTGCCGCTGGAGGTGGCGGTGTGGCACGCCCCCGGCGAGCCGGTGCCGGTCGCCGAGGGGCTGGCGGCCGAGCCCGAGCCGATCGCGGTCGGCGCCCGGTGGGGTGCTCCGTGGGGCACCAGCTGGTTCCGTGTCACGGGAACGGTGCCCGAGGCGTGGGCCGGCAGGACCGTCGAGGCGATCCTCGACCTCGGCTTCGACGAGAACATGCCCGGATTCCAGTGCGAGGGTCTGGTGTACCGGCCCGACGGCACCCCGGTGAAGGGCCTCAACCCGTGCAACCAGTGGGTGCGGATCGGCGCCCCGGTCGAGGGCGGCGAGGAGGTGCGCCTGCACGTCGAGGCGGCCTCCAACCCCGTCATCCTCGACTACCACCCGTTCTTGCCCACGCAGTTGGGCGACAAGGAGACGGCAGGCAGCGAACCGCAGTACACCCTCACCCGTATGGACCTCGCCGTCTTCGACGAGACGGTGTGGCAGCTGGTGATCGACCTGGAGGTGCTCGGCGAGCTGATGGCCGAGCTGCCGGTGGAGTCGGCGCGGCGCTGGGAGATCCTGCGCGCGGTGGAGCGGTCACTCGACGCGATCGACCTGCAGGACGTCAACGGCACGGCGGGGCAGGCCCGTTCACGCCTGGCCGACGTCCTGTCCCCATCCGCCGCCCCCTCCGCCCATCGCATCAGCGCAGTCGGTCATGCGCACATCGACTCGGCGTGGCTGTGGCCGCTGCGCGAGACGGTCCGCAAGGTCGCCCGTACGACCTCCAACATGACGGCGCTTCTGGAGGACGAGCCCGACTTCGTGTTCGCCATGTCGCAGGCCCAGCAGTGGGCGTGGGTGAAGGAGCACCGGCCCGAGGTGTGGGCGCGGGTGAAGAAGGCGGTGGCGGACGGGCGGTTCGTGCCGGCCGGCGGGATGTGGGTGGAGTCGGACACCAACATGCCCGGCTCGGAGGCGATGGCCCGCCAGTTCGTGCACGGCAAGCGGTTCTTCCTCGACGAGTTCGGCATCGAGAACGACGAGGCCTGGCTTCCCGACACCTTCGGCTTCGCCGCCGGGCTCCCGCAGATCATCAGGGCCGCCGGTTCCAAGTGGCTGCTGACGCAGAAGATCTCCTGGTCGCAGACGAACAAGTTTCCGCACCACACCTTCCGTTGGGAGGGCATCGACGGCACTCGGATCTTCACGCACTTCCCGCCCGTGGACACCTACAACTGTTCCATGAAGGGCAGCGAGATCGCCCACGCGGCAAGCAACTTCAAGGACAAGGGAGTCGCCCGGCACTCCCTCGCCCCGACCGGCTGGGGCGACGGAGGTGGCGGCACCACCCGCGAGATGGTCGCGAAGGCGGCGCGGCTGCGGGACCTGGAGGGCTCGGCGCGGGTCGTATGGGAGACCCCGCAGGAGTTCTTCGAGAAGGCCGAGGCCGAGTACACCGAACCGCCCGTCTGGGTCGGCGAGCTCTACCTCGAACTCCACCGTGCCACCCTCACCAGCCAGGCGAGGACCAAGCAGGGCAACCGGCGCAGCGAACACCTCCTGCGCGAGGCCGAACTCTGGGCCGCCACGGCCGCCGTACGCACCGGATCGCCTTACCCGTACGAGGAGTTGGACCGTGTCTGGAAGACGGTGCTGCTGCACCAGTTCCACGACATCCTGCCGGGGTCGTCGATCGCGTGGGTGCACCGGGAGGCGCGGGCGACGTACGAACGCGTGGCGGCCGAACTGGACGCGATCATTTCTGCGGCCCAACGCGTCCTGGCCGGTGGGGGATCCGCGCCGCTCGTCTTCAACTCGGCGCCGCACGCCCGGCACGGCATCCCGGCGGGCGGTGCGGGCCCGGCGGTCACCGAGGGCAGGACGAGCCCGACTCCGCGCCCGGCCGGTGGATTCGTCCTCGACAACGGCCTGCTGCGCTGCGAGATCGACGCGCAAGGCCTCCTCGTGTCGGCCTACGACATCACGGCCGACCGGGAGACGATCGCCCCGGGCGGCGCCGCGAACCTCCTCCAGCTCCATCCCGACTTCCCGAACATGTGGGACGCCTGGGACGTGGACGAGTTCTACCGCAACACTGTCACCGATCTCACGGAGGCGGACGAGGTGGTCGCCGGTGAGGACGGCGCGTCGGTGCGGATCGTGCGGTCCTTCGGCGCGTCCCACGTCACGCAGGTGCTGACGCTGCCGCCGGGGGAGCGGCGGTTGGTGCTCGACACGGAGGTGGACTGGCACGAGACGGAGAAGTTCCTCAAGCTGGCCTTCCCGCTCGACGTGCACGCCGAGCGGTATGCGTCGGAGACCCAGTTCGGGCACTTCCACCGGCCCACGCACACCAACACCTCCTGGGAGGCGGCCAAGTTCGAGGCCTGCAACCACCGCTTCGTCCACTTCGAGGAGCCCGGCTGGGGTGTCGCCGTCGTCAACGACTCGACGTACGGCCATGACGTGACCCGCACGGTCCGCACCGACGGCGACCGCGGTACGACCACCACGGTCCGGGTGTCGCTGCTGCGTGCCCCGCGTTTCCCGGACCCGGAGACCGACCAGGGCCTGCACCGTTTCCGGCATGCGCTGGTGCCGGGGGCGGCGATCGGGGACGCGGTGCGCGAAGGGTGGCGGATCAATGTGCGGGAGCGGCGGATCGACGGGGCGGCGCAGGTCGCCCCGTTGGTGACAGTCGATCACGAGGCGGTCGTGGTCACCGCCGTCAAGCTGGCCGACGACGGCAGCGGCGACGTGGTGGTCCGTTTCCACGAGGCCCACGGGGGACGCGCCCGGGCCACGCTCACGGCCGGATTCGAGGTGGCGGGCGTGACGGAGACGGATCTGCTGGAACGTCCGGTGCCGCAGACGGCGATCGAGCAGCGGGAGGGAGACAGGGTCGGTGTGCGGCTGCGCCCCTTCCAGCTGGTGACCTTGCGGTTCCGGCGGGTCTGAGGCGGCCCGGCGACGGGATCGGTGTGCTGCCGGCCGGGTTGCCGCCCGGCCGGCCTTTCCTCCGCGTGCGTGCGCCCCCGATGATGTGCCGATGAGACGAAGCACGGTCACCGACCCGGACTGGTCCGCGGAGCCGGACCCGGTACTGGCCCTCGCGCGGCAGGACCTGGCGTTCTACGGGCGTACCCGCGATCGGGCCAGACGGCTGCACCACGCCACGGAACTGGGCGCGCTCGCCTCCACGTCGGCGACGGTCGTGGCGGCCGGGCTGCATGCCCCGGCCTGGCTGACGGCCCTGATCGCGGGCGGCGCCGTCTTCTTCACCGGCGTGCGGCAGCTGTTCAACCCCGGCGCACGCTGGATCGCCGGCGGGCAGTCCCACGAGGCCCTGCGGCGAGCCGTCGACCGCTATCTGCTGCTGCCGCCGGCGGAACGCGATGCGGCGGCGCGGGCCGCCCTGCAGACGGCGATCGAGGAGGTGGGCAACAGCGAGCTGCGGGAGTGGGCCGAGACGCAGGGGCAGCGCGCCAATGCCTCGCTGCCCGCGGCGAGCGGCTGAACGCGGCAGCTTGCGCGCACTGGGGTCCGGTGGAGGTCAGACCGACAGTGCCGGGATCACCTCGGCGGCAATGCGGTCCGCGAGGGCGGTGGGGTCGCCGATCGGTGTGAACAGGACGAGACCCGCGCCGGCGTCGATCACCTCGCGGACGGCGGCCACGCAGTCGTCCGGCGTGCCGGCGATCGCCGCGGCCTCGATGCCGGGAATGCGCCGGCCGTAGACGCGGGCCAGACCGGCGTTGACCCGCTCACGCGCGAGCCCGGCGTCCGCATCGATGTCGATGTAGACCCGTTTCGCGATCGAGAAGTCCGTCCTGCCCGCCTTGGCCGCCGCCGCCGTGACGAACGCGACCTGCTCCCTGAACGCGGCCGTGGTCGACGACCCCGCGCCGAAGAACCCGTTGCCCAGCCGCACCGCACGCCGAAGCGCCGGCTCGCTTGATCCGCCGAACCACAGCGGAGGATGCGGCTTCTGAAGCGGCTTCGGCTCCAGCACGGCGTCCGCCAGCTGCCAGAACTCGCCGTCGAAGGTGACGCTCGGCTGCGTCCACAGGGCCTTGGTGAGGGCGATGCCCTCGGTGAACCGGGCCAGGTACCGTGCCTTGTCCATGCCGAACGCGGTGAACGGCCGGTGCGGGCCGCCGGAGCCGACGCCCACCTCCAGTCGGCCGCCGCTCATCTGGTCGATGGTCGCCAGCGCCTTGGCGAAGTGCACGGGCTGGTACAGCGTACTGACGAACACCGTGGTGCCCAGCCGTAGCCGGGTCGTGCATGCGGCGGCGTAGGTCATGGCTTCCATGGGCGACAGCACCGACCCGGCCCCCAAGAGCGGGTCCTGCGCCCATGCGCTGTGGTATCCGAGGTCCTCGGCCTTCGCGAAGTATGCGCGGAAGGCTCCCGGATCGAACTGTCCGTCTCGATAGAACTGAGGGATGGAGATGGCAAATCGCATGACTCCAACGTATCGACGACCGGAGCCGAACGCGGCCCGTCCGGCAGGACGCCGTCAGGACGGCGAGGCCAACGGTCGTGCCTGACCTCCGAGCTGCGCCCGCAGCCACTCCTCCACCTCGCCGACATGCGCGGCCGCAGCCGCCCGTGCCGCTTCCGGGTCGTGGGCCACCAGCGCCCGGTAGATGGCCGCGTGCTCCCGCCGGGTGCGGGCGAAGGCGCCTTCCTCCTGGTAGCCGCGCCACACGCGGGCGCGGAAGGTGCGGGAGGACAGGCCCTCCAGGATGGCCGCCATGGTGTCGTTGCCCGCGGCGGCCGCGATCTCGCGGTGGAAGGCGAGGTCGTGGGCGAGGATCACCTCGGGGTCGTCGGTGGCGTTCATCGCCGTCAGGTGCTTCTCCACCTCGGCCAGCTGGTCGGGCGTGATGCGGGCGGCCGCCAGCGCGGTCGCCGTCGACTCCAGGATGCGGCGGACCTCCAGGAGCTCCACCAGGCGCGGGCCCCGGGACAGGTCGGCGACCACCCCGAACGTCTCCAGCAGGTCGCCGGCCTCCAGCTGGGTGACGTAGATGCCGGAGCCGTGCCGGGCCTCCAGTACTCCGAGCACCGTGAGCGCACGGATCGCCTCACGCATCGAGCTGCGGGAGATGCCCAGCTGGGCGGCGAGATCACGTTCGGTGGGCAGCCGCTGGCCGGGCTCCAGACGGCCCTCGCCGATCATCGCCTTGATCCGCTCGATGGCGCGCTGCGTCACCGTGCCCTTCTGCGGGGCGGTCTCGTCCACGCCGTTCCTCCTGTCACCCGGTGCGCCGCAGTCTAACCGCGGAGGTGGTCCGACCAATACCGTCAGGAGTCGCGAAAAACAGGTGTCGGAGGGTGTTCTTCCGTGGAAGTGGTCTGATAAATATGCGGGCATCTGCTCGAACACCCTCAACGAGGAGCCGCCAGATGCCCGGCAGGACAGTGGGGAAGCGGAACAGGTTTCGAATGGTCGGTGTGATGGCCGCGGCCGCGGGCGCCTCGCTCGCGCTCGCCGCGTGCGGCAGTACCAAGGACACCGGGGGCTCCGGGAGCGCCGGAGGAGGCGGCACCGGCAAGGTCGGGGTGATCCTGCCCCTGCTGACCTCGCCGTTCTGGCAGTCGTACAACGACTACGTGCCGAAGATGGCGAAGTCCGAAGGCGTGGACGCGCTCAAGACGGTCAACTCCAACAGCGACCCCTCGCAGCAGATCACCGACATCAACAACCAGCTCAACCAGGGCGTGAAGGGCCTGGTCGTCGCCCCGCTGGACAGCGCCGCCATCGAGGCCGGCCTCGACCAGGCCGACCGCAAGGGCGTGCCGGTCGTCGCGGTCGACGTCGCGCCCGACAAGGGCAAGGTCGCCATGGTGGTGCGTGCCGACAACGTCGCCTACGGCACCAAGGCCTGCGACTACCTCGGGCAGCATGTCACCAGCGGCAAGGTCGTGCAGATCATGGGCGATCTCGCCTCGGTCAACGGCCGGGACCGCTCCCAGGCCTTCCGCGACTGCGTGAAGAAGAAGTACCCCAGGCTCAAGGTCCTTGAGATCCCCGCCAAGTGGGAGTCCGACACGGCCGCCTCCCAGCTGGGCACCCTGCTCAACGCCAACCCCGACATCAAGGGCATATACATGCAGGCCGGAGGCGTCTACCTGGCGCCCACCCTGCAGACCCTCAAGGCCAAGGGCCTGCTGAAGAAGGCCGGCACCGCGGGCCACATCACCATCGTCTCCAACGACGGCATCCCGCAGGAGTTCGACGCCATCCGCAAGGGCGAGATCGACGCGACCGTCTCCCAGCCCGCCGACGCCTACGCCAAGTACGGCATGTACTACATCAAGGCGGCGATGGAGGGGAAGACCTTCAAGCCGGGCCCGACCGACCACGACTCGACGATCGTCAAGCTGCCCAGCGGCATCCTCGAGGACCAGCTGCCCGCGCCGCTGGTGACGAAGGACAACGTGGACGACCCCAAGCTGTGGGGGAACACGGTCAAGTGAGCGTCCAGGACAGCCCGCCCGTGCCCCTCGTCGAGGCCCGGGGCATCGTCAAGCGCTACGGCCCCACCACCGCCCTCGCGGACGGCCGGCTCACCGTGCTGTCCGGCGAGTCCCACGCCCTCGTCGGCCGCAACGGCGCGGGAAAATCGACCCTGGTCAACGTCCTCACCGGACTCCAGGCGCCCGACGAGGGCACGGTCCGCTTCGACGGCGAACCCGCACCCCCGCTCACCGACCGGGACGCCTGGCGCCGCAAGGTGGCCTGCGTCTACCAACACCCCACGGTCGTACCCGAGTTGACGGTCGCCGAGAACCTCTTCATCAACCGGCAGCCCCTGCACCGCGGCTTCATCAGCTGGCGCCGGCTGAAGAGCGAGGCGGCCGCCCTCCTCGACACCTGGGACGTGCAGGTCGACCCCGAGGTGCGCACCGCCGACCTCAAGGTCGAGGACCGCCAGATGGTGGAGATCGCCCGGGCGCTCAGCTTCGGCGCCCGCTTCATCGTCCTCGACGAGCCGACCGCCCAGCTGGACAAGCGCGAGATCGAGCGGCTCTTCAGCCGTATGCGCGCGCTCCAGGACTCCGGTGTCACGTTCCTGTTCATCTCGCACCACCTCCAGGAGGTGTACGAGGTCTGTCAGACGGTGACCGTGCTGCGCGACGCCCGCTGGATCACCACGGCCCCCGTCGCCGACCTGCCGAGGGCGGCGCTGATCGAGGCCATGGCGGGGGAGTCCATCGAGACGATCGCCGAACAGGCCGTACAGGAAAGGCTCGTCGACGAGCACGCGCCGGTTCTGCTGGAGGCCCGCGGGCTCACCTCGGACGCGTACGAGGACGTCGACCTGACCGTGCGGCGCGGCGAGGTCGTCGGACTCGCCGGATCCAGCGCCAGCGGCAAGATCGAGCTGGCGGAGGCCATCGCCGGCCTGCGTACACCCACCGGCGGAAGCGCCCGACTGGACGGTGAACGGCTGCAGTTCGGCTCGGTGCGGGCCGCCCTGAAGGCCGGCGTCGGCTGTGTTCCGCGCGACCGGCACGACCAGGGCCTCGTCGCCGGCATGACCATCGGCGACAACGCCACCATGAGCGTCCTGGACCGGCTCGGCCGCCTGGGGTTCATCGGAACCGACCGCAGACGCGGCTTCGCCGCCGAGCTGATCGACCGCCTCGACATCCACACCGAGGGCCCCGAGCAGCCCGTCTCCGACCTGTCCGGCGGCAATGCGCAGAAGGTCGTCATGGCCCGCGCCCTCGCCTCCGACCCGCGGTTGCTCGTCCTGATCAACCCCACCGCGGGCGTCGACGTGAAGTCCAAGGAGTCACTGCTGGCCCGCGTGGACAGCGCCCGCGAGGACGGCACCGCGGTCCTGGTCGTCTCCGACGAACTCGACGACCTGCGGCGCTGCGACCGCGTCCTCGTCCTCTTCCACGGCCGCGTCGTCGCTGAGCATCCGGCGGGCTGGCGCGACCATGAGCTGATCGCCTCCATCGAAGGAGTGGACCATGGCTGACACCAAGGCTCCGCCGGTGAAGCCGGTGAGCATGCCCGACGCCCGGGCGGCGAGGGCGGTCCTGCTGCGCCGCGCCCGCGAACTCGCCCTGGTACCCGCGCTGTTGCTGCTGCTTCTGCTCGGCGCCCTCCTGAACGACTCCTTCTTCACCGAGGCCACCCTGATCTCCATCCTGGCCTCGTCGGCGTCGCTGGCGATGGTGGTGCTGGCCGAGTCGCTTGTCCTCATCACCGGCAAGTTCGACCTGTCGCTGGAGTCGGTGGTCGGCATCGCGCCGGCGGTGGCGGCGCTCCTGGTGCTGCCGGCCGCCGAGGCCGGCTGGGGCACCGAACTCCCCGCCGGACTGGCCCTGTTGGCCATCCCCCTGGTCGGCGCGGCCATCGGTGCGTTCAACGGCATCCTCGTCGTGAAGGTGAAGCTGAACGCGTTCATCGTCACCCTCGCCATGCTGATCATCCTGCGCGGGCTGCTGGTCGGTGCCACGAAGGGCAAGACGCTGTTCGGCATGCCCGATGCGTTCTTCTCGCTGGCCACCACCACGTTCCTGCGCATCCCGATCTCCGTGTGGGTGGCCGCCGCCGCCTTCGCGATCGCCGGGCTGGTGCTCAAATACCACCGGGTGGGCCGTTCGTTGTACGCGATCGGCGGCAACCTGGAGGCGGCCCGCGCCGCCGGCATCCGCGTCGACCGGGTCCGGCTCGGCGTCTATGCCGTCGCCGGTGTCCTCGCCTCGATCGGCGGTCTGATGTACACCGGCTACGTCGGTGCCATCGGCGCCAACCAGGGCCAGAACATGATCTTCACGGTGTTCGCCGCCGCCGTGATCGGCGGGATCAGCCTCGACGGCGGCAAGGGCACCATGTTCGGCGCCCTGACCGGCGTACTCCTGCTGGGTGTGGTCAAGACCATGCTGACCATGGCCCAGGTGCCGTCGTTCTGGATCGACGCCATCTACGGCGGAATCATCCTGCTCGCACTCATCCTCGCCCGCCTCACCACGGGCCGCGCCCAGGACTGACACCCGCCCCTGCCCCCGACCGAAAGGCCCTCCGTGTCCCCGACGCCCGGCCCCTCCTGCCGCATCACCGCGGTCGACACCTACGACATCCGGTTCCCGACCTCGCGCGAGCTCGACGGCTCCGACGCGATGAACCCGGACCCCGACTACTCGGCCGCGTACGTGGTGCTGCGCACCGACCGCGAGGACGAGCCGGAGGGGCACGGATTCACCTTCACCATCGGGCGTGGCAACGATGTCCAGGTCGCCGCGATCCAAGCGCTGCGCCACCACGTGGTGGGACGGAACGTCGACGAGGTGTGTGCCGACCCGGGAGCCGTCTACCGCGACCTGATCGGGGACAGCCAGCTGCGCTGGCTGGGGCCCGAGAAGGGAGTGATGCACATGGCGATCGGCGCGGTCGTCAACGCCGTGTGGGACCTGGCGGCCAAGCGCTCCGACAAGCCGCTGTGGCGGCTGCTCGCCGAGGCCGATCCCGAGTGGCTGGTCGCCCAGATCGACTTCCGGTACCTCACGGACGCGCTCACCCCCGAGGAGGCGCTGGAGATCCTGCGCCGGGGCCGCGCGGGCTCCGAAGAGCGCACCGACCGGCTGCTGGAGCGCGGCTACCCCGCCTACACCACCTCCGCCGGCTGGCTCGGCTACAGCGACGAGAAGCTCACCCGGCTCGCCGCCCAGGCGGTCGCCGACGGATTCACCCAGATCAAGCTCAAGGTGGGGGCGGACCTCGACGACGACGTACGCCGCTGCCGGGTCGCCCGCTCGGTGATCGGCCCCGGCATCCGCATGGCCATCGACGCCAACCAGCGCTGGAACGTCGACGAGGCGATCCGCTGGACCAAGGCCCTCGCCGAGTTCGACCCGTACTGGATCGAGGAGCCCACCAGCCCCGACGACATCCTCGGCCACGCGGCCATCCGCACCGCGGTGGCGCCCGTCAAGGTGGCGACCGGCGAGCATGTCCAGAACCGGATCATCTTCAAACAGCTCCTCCAGGCCGGCGCGCTCGACGTCCTGCAGATCGACGCGGCCCGCGTCGGCGGCGTCAACGAGAACCTGGCGATCCTGCTGCTCGCAGCCAAGTTCGGGGTGCCGGTGTGCCCGCACGCGGGCGGCGTCGGCCTGTGCGAACTCGTCCAGCACCTGTCGATGTTCGACTACGTGGCGGTCTCAGACACCACCGAGGACCGGGTCATCGAGTACGTCGACCATCTGCACGACCACTTCCTCCATCCGGTGGTGATCCGCGAGGGTCACTACACGGCACCCTCCGCGCCCGGTTTCTCGGCGGCCATGCGCCCGGAGTCCATCGCGCGGTACACCTTCCCCGGCGGTACCTTCTGGGCCGCCGACCTCGACGAGAAGAAAGAAGGACGGGCGGCATGAGCGACTTCGAGGGGCTGAAGGCCCTGGTCACGGGTGGGGCCTCCGGCATCGGCCGGGCGACGGCGGAACTCCTCGCCGCCCGCGGCGCCCAGGTCGCCGTCCTCGACCTCGACCCGGCGTCGATCGACAAACCGCTGCTCGGCTTCCGGGCCGACGTCAGCGACGACGCGTCGGTACGGGATGCGGTGGCCGCCGCGGTCGCCGAGCTCGGCGGCCTCGACATCGTGATCAACAACGCGGGCGTGGGCGCGCTGGGCACCATCGAGGACAACGACGACGCCGAATGGCACCGCGTCCTCGACACCAACGTGGTCGGCATGGTCCGCGTCGCCCGCGCCGCCCTGCCCCATCTGCGCCGCTCGCAGCACGCGGCGATCGTCAACACCTGCTCCATCGGCGCCACCGCGGGTCTGCCGCAGCGGGCCCTGTACTGCGCGAGCAAGGGTGCCGTGTACTCGCTGACGCTCGCCATGGCCGCCGACCACGTCCGCGAGGGCATCCGCGTCAACTGCGTCAACCCCGGCACGGCGGACACCCCGTGGGTCGGCCGTCTGCTGGACGCGGCCGAGGACCCCGTCGCCGAGCGCGCCGCGCTGGAGGCCCGCCAGCCCACCGGCCGCCTCGTCTCCGCGGCCGAAGTCGCCGGCGCCATCGCCTACTTGGCGAGCCCCCTGTCCGGCGCCACCACCGGCACCTCGCTCGCCGTGGACGGCGGCATGCAGGGCCTGCGTCTGAGGCCGGTGGGCCAGTGAACCGGCTCGGCAGCAGTGCCGTCGAGGTCAGCGCGCTGGCCTTCGGCGGAGCCGTCATCGGCAACCTCTACACCGAGGTCGGCGAGGAACAGGCGTACGAGGCGGTGGACGCGGCCTGGCAGCAAGGCATCCGCTACTTCGACACCGCCCCGCACTACGGCCTCGGCCTGTCCGAACGCCGCCTCGGCGCCGCCCTGCGCGCACACCCCCGTACCGCCTACACGATCTCCACCAAGGCCGGCCGCCGCCTGGAGCCCTCCGGCGAGGGCGGCGACGACATGGCCGACGGCTTCGCCGTGCCCGCCACCCACCGGCGCGTGTGGGACTTCAGCGCCGACGGCGTACGCCGCAGCCTCGAGGCCAGCCTGGAACGGCTCGGCCTCGACCGCGTCGACGTCGTCTACCTCCACGATCCCGACGACCACGCCGAACAGGCCTTCCACGAGGGCTACCCGGCGCTGGAGAAGCTGCGCTCGGAAGGCGTGGTGGGCGCCATCGGCGCGGGCATGAACCAGGCCGAGATGCTCACCCGCTTCGTCCGTGACACCGACGTCGACGTCGTGCTGTGCGCCGGCCGCTACACGCTCCTGGAGCAGCCGGCGCTCACCGAACTCCTGCCCGCGGCGCAGGAACGCGGCACGTCGGTGGTCATCGGCGGCGCCTTCAACTCCGGTCTGCTTGCCGACCCCAAGCCCGGTGCGACCTACAACTACGCGGCCGCGCCGACGGAGTTGCTGGACCGAGCCCTGCACCTGAAGGCGGTCGCCGACCGGCACGGCACCACGCTGCGCGCCGCCGCCCTCGCCTTCTGCGCCGCCCACCCGGCGGTCGCGAGCGTGCTCGTGGGTGCCCGCTCGGCCGCGGAGGTCCGCGACTGCGCCGAGCAGTTCGCGGCGCCCCCTCTGGCCGCCTTCTGGCAGCAGCTGCGCGCCGAACGGCTCCTGCCGCCCGAAGCCCCCGTGCCCGCCGAGGAAACCTCATGAGAGTCGCCCTGCACACCAAGGTCCGCGCGGACCGCATCGCCGAGTACGAGGCCGCCCACCGCGAGGTCCCGAAGGAACTCACGGACGCGATCCGCGCGGCCGGAGCCACCTCGTGGACGATCTGGCGCAGCCGCACCGACCTCTTCCACGTCCTGGAGTGCGAGGACTACGCCCGTCTCCTCGCCGAACTGGAGAGACTCCCGGTCAACATCGCCTGGCAGGCCCGCATGGCGCAGCTGCTGGACGTGGTGCACGACTACTCGGACCAGGGTGCGGCCGCCGGTCTTCCCGTGGTCTGGCAGCTGCCATGACGGTGGACGCCCACCACCACGTGTGGGACCTCTCCGTCCGCGACCAGGACTGGATCCCCGAACTCAGCCCGCTCCGCCGGAACTTCACCCTGGCCGACCTCACCCCCGAGGCGCGGGCGGCCGGAGTCGACCGCACGGTCCTCGTCCAGACGGTCACCGTGCCGGAGGAGACCCCGGAGTTCCTGGCCCTGGCCGCCGCCCACGACCTGGTCGCGGGTGTGGTCGGCTGGACCGACCTCACCCGCCCGGACATCACCGACGAACTCTCCCGCCTGCGCGAACTCCCCGGTGGCCACTGCCTCAAGGGCATCCGCCACCAGGTCCAGGCCGAACCCGACCCCGAGTGGCTGCTGCGCCCGGACGTACGCAGAGGCCTGGCGGCCGTGGCCGACGCGGGCCTGGTCTACGACCTCGTCGTCCTCCCGCACCAACTGCCGGCATGCACCAAGGCGGCCACCGCCCTCCCCCAGCTCACCTTCGTCCTCGACCACTTGGGCAAGCCCCCCATCGCCTCCGGCGCTCTGAAACCCTGGGCGACCTACCTCCACGCCCTCGCCGCCCTGCCCAACACGACCGCCAAACTCTCCGGCCTGGTCACCGAGGCCGCCCCCGACTCATGGACCGTCGACGACCTCCGCCCGTACACCGACACCGCCCTGGAGGCCTTCGGCCCCACCCGTCTGATGTTCGGCTCGGACTGGCCGGTGTGCACGGAGAGGGCGACGTACGGCGAAGTGCTCTCCGCCGCAGAGGAGTTGACCGCCCGACTTGCCGAGAAGGACCGCATCGAGATCATCGGGGGAACCGCCACCCGCGTTTACGGACTCTGATCAGGACGGGCGGAACGGGTAGGTGGCGCTGCCGCCGACATCGGCGACGACCGTGGGACAGACCCGGCACGCGGCCGCGCTGCGCGAACCAGCGGTAGTCGGTGCGGATGCCGCAGACCGGCAGGGCCCCGCCGATCGAGGTCTCCGGGTGCCGTGGACCGTGGCCCGGGTCCGGTGGATCGTCAAGGATGTGGTCGACGACACCGCACCGCCGGCCGGTCCACTGCGCGCACCCTTCCTCCCTGCACGGCCCGGTGAACCGGTAGCGGCTCTCGGGCCGCCCGGAGGCCTGCAGACGATCGGCGAGAGCGCGGTCGACGACCACCGGATCGGGCAGACAGGCCGGGCGGCCCGATGCCGTCGTCACACCCAGCAGGGAAGTGCCCTCCGCGCACGAGGTGCCGGGGCAGCCCATCGGCCGCCGGCCCGAAGGCCCGCCCGTCGACTTCGAGGAGCCTTCCGGAAGGGCCATCGCACCCCCACCTGACCTGCGGCGTACTCCTGCACGGGGCGAGCACCTCCTTCGCGGGGTCGCCGTACCACCGGCCTGCGCGATCGCCCGGCCGACAAGCTGTCGGCGGCAGCCCGCGCAGGCCGTCCGGGTGAACGGTGGGGACGCAATCCCCCCACTCAGGATCTCTGAGCGACCCCCGCCAGCCGCGTGGGCGGCAGATACTCCCGCACATACGTCCGCTCCCAGCACGCACCCGTCTCCCGCAGCTCCCGCCAGCTCGTGTACTCGTAGCGGAAGAGGCGGGCCCGGATGTAGCGGGGCGGGGCGTCCGGCGGGAACGGGGAGCGGCGCAGCAGGCGCAGTGTGTCGCGGTCGTTCTCCAGGAGGCGTTCCACCAGGGCGCCGAACCATGCACCGGCGTACGAGGGCGAGAGCGCGGCGAACCACATCAGCCAGTCCAGGCGCAGATGGTACGGCGCGAACTGGCGCGGCCAGTGCCGTGGATCGCCCGGCTTGCCCTTGAACTCGTACTCCCGCCAGTCCGAGTCCTCGTGCGGTACGGCATCGTCCGTGCCCTCGACGACCACCTCGTAGCGGATGCGGCTGACGCTGCCGAACGCGCCGTAGGTGTTGACCAGGTGGAGGGGGTCGAAGGAGCGGTTCATGATCTGGCGGCGGGAGGTCATGTTCGTGACCGGGTGGTAGCTGAGCCCGAGGAGCAGCGCAGCGACCGCGAGGACCACGACCTCGTACCAGAGCGGTGCGCCGGGCACGGCGGACGGCGGGCCGCCCGGGAGCTTCAGGGCGGAGACGGCGAGGACGATGGTGATCCAGTTCAGCCAGGCGAAGTTGCCCGACAGGACCAGCCACAGCTGGGTGACGGTCATCAGCGAGGCGGCGGCCGTGGCGACCGGCTGAGGGGTGAACAAGAGGATCGGGACGACGAGTTGGGTGACGTGGTTGGCGGCCACCTCGATGCGGTGCAGGGGCCGGGGGAGGTGGTGGAAGAACCAGCTCAGGGGGCCCGGCATCGGCTGGGTCTCGTGGTGGTAGTACAGGCAGGTCAGCTTCCGCCAGCACGCGTCGCCACGCATCTTGATCAGGCCCGCGCCGAACTCCACCCGGAACAGGATCCAGCGCAGCAGGAAGAGGACCACGATCGGCGGCGCCACCTCGTCATTGCCGAGGAAGACCGCCAGGAAGCCCACCTCCAGCAGCAGCGACTCCCAGCCGAAGGCGTACCAGGTCTGGCCGACGTTGACGATCGAGAGATACAGCGCCCAGGGAACCAGCCACAGCAACATTCCAGCCCAGAGCGGGAGCCGGGAGTCCAGTCCGGCGATCAGCGCCGCCGAGACCGCGCAGCCCGTCCAGGCGCAGGCGGCGAAGAAGCGGTCGGAGTAGTGGAGTTGGAACAGGCTGGGCGCCTGCCGAAAGCGCACCCGGCCGACGAAGCGGGGGACCGGCAGCATGCCCCGCTCGCCGATCAACGCACGGAACTGCAGGGCCGCCGTCAGGAACGCCACGAGGTACAGCCCGGCCAGAGCCCGCTGGAAGACCAGCCGGCTCCACCAGTACTCGGGTGCGATGAACCACTCCACGGCCGTGCGCTCCTCCACTCCATTGTCGCGCCGAACCCCATGTCACTCTCCGTATGTCCATCTTCCGCTTGCGTAACCCGAGTGAGCGACGCAGACCATAGTGACGTGTTGCCTGAAGCGAGGCGGGAGGAACGGTTTCGACGGCCGAGCACCGGTGGCTACCAAAGAGCCGGGAAATCGTCGCTGCTTCCCGGTCGAAGAATCGGGGGAACCCTGGCAAGGTGGGCCCATGGTTGATCGGGGCGTGAGCGCCCTGTCTCTCCCGGACGACTGGCCCGCCCACCCGGATCCGATCCTGGCGCTCAACCGCATGGGCAGCTTCGACTGGGACCTGGACACCGGTCTGTTCCACATGGACGCCCAGGCCCACGAGGTCTTCGACCTGCGCCCCGACGAATACGACGACCACCCCGAGACGCTCGCCGTCCGGGTCCCCAGGGCCGAGGCCTACCGGATCGACGGCCTGGTCGCCCAGGCACTGAAGGACGGCAGCGAGAACTACGGCACCTACTTCCGCATCCGCTGCCGCGACGGCACCCTGCGCTGGACCCACACCCAGGGCTACATACGGCGCGACGAGACGGGCCGCCCGCGCCGGATCATCGGCATCGTCCGGGACGCGACCCAGGAGCTGAGCGAGAGCCGGGACCGCCGCGAGGAGGCAGCCGAGGACGCGGCGCGGCGCGAGCAGACCAACGTCGTCCAGCTCACCACGGCCGCCCTCGCGCACGCCCGTACCGTCCAGGACGTCATCGACGTCCTCAAGGACACCCACGGCCTCACCCACCTCGGCGCCACCAGCCTGGTCATGGGCCTGGTCGAGGCCGGTCGCATCCGGCTGATAGCCGAGGGTCCCGCGGGCAGCTTCGTCCCCGGCACCGACCTCACCCGCATCGACGAGCCGTACCCGATGAGCGAGGTCGTACGGACCCTCGCTCCCCGCTTCATCGAGTCGCCGGAGGAGTTCGCCGAGGGCTACCCCGTGCTGTGGCCGCACCTCACCGGCCTGGACATCACGGCGGCCGCCTATCTCCCGCTGATCGTCCAGGCCCGGCCGATCGGCGCCATGGGCCTGCTCTACAGCGACCGGCGCGGCTTCTCGCCCGAGGAGCGCAACGTTCTGCTCGCCCTCGGCAGCAGCATCGCGCAGAGCATGCAGCGCGCCATGTTCTACGAGCAGGAGAAGGACCTCGCCACCGGCCTCCAGCAGGCCATGCTGCCGCGCACCATTCCCAGCGTCCGCGGCGCCGATGTCGCCGTCCGCTACCGCTCCGGTTCCACCGCGGGCTCGCTGGGCCGCGACATCGGCGGCGACTGGTACGACCTGATCCCGCTGCCCGGCGGTCGGGTCGGCGCCGTCATCGGCGACGTCCAGGGCCATGACACACACGCGGCCGCCGTCATGGGCCAGCTGCGCATCGTGCTGCGCGCCTACGCCGCCGAGGGCCACACACCCGCGACCGTGATGGCCCGCGCCTCCGTCTTCCTCCACGAACTCGACACCGACCGCTTCGCGACCTGCCTGTACGCGGAGGCCGACCTGGCCACCGGCGTGGTCCAAGTCGTCCGGGCCGGCCACATCGACCCGCTGGTCCGCGACGCCGACGGCAGCTGCCGCCGCATCTCCCTGCCGGGCGGACTGCCGCTCGGTCTGTCCGCCGAGTTCGGGCGCCTCGAGTACCCGGTCGGCATCCTCGAACTCGACCCCGGCCACACCCTCCTGCTGTGCACCGACGGCCTGGTCGAACAGCCCGGCGCAGACCTAGACGACGGCATGCGCACCCTGACCGCCCTCATCACCAGCGGCCCGGACGACGTACGGGATCTCGCGGACTGTCTCATCTCCGTGGCCGAGGAACGCGGCGGCGACGACGACGTGGCCCTGCTCCTGCTGCGCCGCCGCGGCCTGGAGGCCCAGCGCTCCGGCGGCCGGCTCCAGCAGCACGTGGCCCCCGGCGACCCCGAGGCCCTGACCGAGGCCCGGCACATGATCCGGGCCGCGGTGCGCGCCTGGGGAGCCAAGGAGCGTGCCGACGAGATCGAGCTGGTCGCCGACGAAATGATCACCAACGCGCTGATGCACACCGAGGGATCCGCGATCGTCACCCTCCGGGTCCTCGGCGGCAGCGAGCGGCGGCTGCGCGTCGAGGTCGAGGACTCCTCCAGCGCCCTGCCGCGCCGCCGTGAGGCGGGGGAGTCGGGGGTGTCCGGGCGCGGCCTGCTCCTGGTCGACCTGCTGACGGACGTGTGGGGGGTGGAGGCACGCGGCGGCGGCAAATGCGTGTGGTGCGAGTTCATGGTCCCCGAAGGCGACCGGACCGAAGGCGACTGAACCCGCCACGACCGCTCCCGCCCGCCACTGCCGGTGCCGGGTGGCACTCTGGACGTATGCCGGAACTCCCCGAGGTCGAAGCGCTCAAGGACTTCCTCACCGAGCACCTGGTGGGTCACGAGATCGTGCGGGTGCTGCCCGTCGCGATCAGCGTCCTCAAGACGTACGAACCGCCCCTCACCGCCGTCGAGGGCCGTGAGGTCACCGCCGTGCACCGGCACGGCAAGTTCCTCGACCTGGAGACCGACGGCGGCCCGCATTTCGTCACCCACCTGGCCCGCGCGGGCTGGCTGCACTGGAAGGACCGGCTCCCGGACGGCCCGCCCCGCCCCGGCAAGGGCCCCCTCGCCCTGCGCGTGGCCCTGGAGACCGGCGAGGGCTTCGACCTCACCGAGGCGGGCACCCAGAAACGCCTCGCTGTCTACGTCGTCCACGACCCCCAGGAGGTCCCGGGCGTCGCACGCCTGGGCCCCGACCCGCTCGCCGACGACTTCGACGAAAGCCGTCTCGCCGCCCTCCTCGGGCCCGAGCGCCGCCGGCTCAAGGGCGCCCTGCGCGACCAGAGTCTGGTCGCCGGCGTGGGCAACGCCTACAGCGACGAGATCCTGCACGCGGCGAAGATGTCCCCCTTCAAACTGGCCGCGACCCTCACCCCCGAGGACACCGCCCGCCTCTACCAGGCCCTGCGCAGCACGCTCACCGAGGCGGTCGAGCGCTCGCGGGGCGTGGCGGCCGGCCGTCTGAAGGCGGAGAAGAAGAGCGGTCTGCGCGTACACGGCCGCACCGGCGAGCCCTGCCCGGTGTGCGGCGACACCATCCGTGAGGTCTCCTTCAGCGACTCCTCGCTCCAGTACTGCCCGACCTGCCAGACGGGTGGCAGACCGCTCGCGGACCGGAGGATGTCGCGGCTGCTGAAGTAGCCGCGCGGGTCAGCCGGCCGGCCCCTTCCGGCCCTTCGACTTGTCCTTCCCGTGCTTGTCCTTCCCGCCGTGCTGCCCGTCCCTGTGGTTCGTCGGCGGAGCCGGCCTGGTGGACGGGACGGCGGACGGCGGCGCGGCGGGGTCCTCGGCGGTCTCGCCCGCGGGTCGCGATGTGACGGCCGTCGGGTGCGGGGAAGGTGTCCGAGTCGGCGCAGGCCTCGGCGAGACGGTCGGGGCAGGGCTGTCGCCGTCGGAGTTCAGCGCGGCCCCGAGGGCCGTGGTCGCGGCGAACAGGGCGACTGCCGCGCCGCCCAGCAGAGCCTTGGACGCCTGCCTTCGGCGGTTGTGGGGACGGGAATGCGTTGCGGGGGCGCCGGCCTGGAGCGGCGGTGGAGACGTGACGGCCGACGGGCTGAGAGCCCTGTCCGCGTCCACTGGGTCGAGCGGCTCCGTCGGTTCTGCAGATTCGGCCGGGTCCGCTTCCCATTCCTGCGCGTCCAGATACTCGGCCGCCTCCTCCGCGCTCGGCCGCTGAGCGGGGTCCTTGGCCAGCAGGCGCAGCACATGGTCGGACAGCGGCCGGGGTATGGCGGCGCTCAACCGGTGGGGCGGCGGCGGGGCGGTGTCGACATGCTGCTGCACCACGGCGAGCGAGGTCGTGCCGCTGAACGGCGGGCGGCCGGTGAGCAGCTCGTACAGCACGCAGCCGAGCGAGTAGACGTCGGAGGCGGGCTGCGCGGAACGCCCCAGGGCCCGCTCGGGAGCCAGGTAGTCGGCGGTGCCGAGGATCTTTCCGGTGGCGGTCGCGGTGCCGGCGCCGTCATCGGTGAAGCGGGCGATGCCGAAATCCGTGATCTTCACGGTGCGGTCGGTGGTCAGCAAGATGTTGGCGGGCTTGATGTCCCGGTGGATCACTCCCTGGCGGTGCGCGGCGGACAGCCCCTGCGCCACCTGCGCGGCGATGGCGGCCGCTTCCCGTGCTGCCAGGCGGCCGCGCCGGGACCTCTCCCGGGCCAGGGTCCAGCCGTCCACGAGTTCCATCACCAGATGGAGCCGGCCGTGGTCGGAGCCGAAGTCGTACACGCCCACCACATGCGGATGGTTGAGGCGGGCCGTGGTCTGCGCCTCCATGCGGAACCGCTCGATGTCGGTGGTGCCCGCCGCCTTCAGCAGTTTGATCGCCACCGGTCGGCCCAGGACCCGGTCGGCCGCGCGCCACACCTCGCCCATCGCGCCGCTGCCCAGCAGTTCCTCCAGCTGATAGCGGTCCGCCAGCAGCACGTGCACACCCATCCCGAATTCCGGCATCGCCACTCCTACAGCGCAGCGTCGGGCGGGGGTGTCACACCGGGCGGTGAGGCATTGCTGCGGTGGCGCTAGTGGGACTGGAGTGTGACGAGATGCTCCCCGTCCGCGGTGCGCAGCTCGTAGCGGGCGATCTCACCGGTGTGCATCGCGGAGCTGCCCTGCATCGTGATCGGGCGGGCGTCGTGGCTGGGGACGGTCCAGCTGGTCAGGATCTGCTCGGAGCCGTCGCGGCCGATGGCGACCAGACGACAGGGGCGCGGGCCCGCGCCGTCCTTCACCTCCAGTTTGATCTGGCTGCCCGAGTACGCGTCCTGGGTGGTCACCTGGGCCCATACGCCCGACTTCGCGTCGGTCGCCGCGATCCGCACCGTGTCGGTGCCGCCGCCGGCCACCGTCATCGCGATTCCAGGCCCGGCCACCCCGATCGCCAGGGACGCGGCCACGGCGTACAGGAAGCGCCGCCGGCCGGCCCGGTGCCGGGCCGCCACCGCGCCGAGCAGCCGGTCGAGCAGTTGCGGGCCGGGCGTGGTCATGGGGCTCACGAACCGTGGCGTCGCCCGGCGGTACAGCATCATCTGCCGGGTGATGGGCCCGAATTCGGTCACGTGAGCGGCGCAGCGCGCGCACTCCATGAGGTGGTCCTCGAAGCGGAAGGCGTCCGCCTCGTCCAGCACGCCGAGCGCGTACGCGGCGACGTCGCGATGCCTCTCCTGGGACCTCATGCCGAATCCTCGTGCCGTTGGGTGCGGGTGGGGTTACTCCTTGCTCCCACCGGTACGCACCAGACAGTCGAATCACTCAAGGCATGTGGAGAATCGCAAACCTTGGGATTCGGAGCCGCCCGGCCCATGGATTGGTCGAAATCAAAACGAGTCTAAAAAAGGTGGATGGCGAGGTGGCCGAGCGGCAGGCCCAGTTGCCACGCCTTCGTCCACACCTTCGGACCCTCGTCCTCGCCGACCACCGCCGCGCCGCCCGGCACCGCGTTCAGGTCGGGCGCGAGCAGCTCGGTCTCCTCCAGCCAGCGCCAGGCCGCCCGGGCCAGTTCCACGTCCGGAGCGGGGCCGCCGGATTCGGCCGCCTGGGCGATCAGCTTCGCCATCCGCTCGCGCACCCAGTCCTGCCACGGCTGGTCGTACGCCGTCAGCGACAGCCAGGTCTCCAGCTGGGAGACCACCCGGATCCCCGGGAGTTCGCCGTCCGTGTCCGAGAGGAAGACGGTCAGCGCCAGGGCGTCGCGCCCGGCGCGGAACTCGAAGGACGTCGGCGGCATCAGATCGCCCGTCCGCAGCAGCTCGTCGGCGATGTACTCGGCGTACAGCCAGGCCATCGGGACGACCAGCTCACCGCCGCCGGTGCCGTCCGTGCTCTCTTGACCTCTGTGCAGCATCCCTTCCTGCCTTCCTCCGGTGCGTGCGCGTCGCCCGACTCCGGGCCCCGGTCGCGGGGCCCCGAGCCCCCAGTCCGGAACACGGATGAGGACAGCTGATTGCTCAACCGGGGTCCTCAGCAAGGCGCTTTACGGAGGTTTGACTCAGCCGTCGGTTTCACCGCAGGTCGGCCGCGTATCCGGGAAGCACCCGGCGCAGGGCGCGCAGCGCGTAGTACGCGCGGGACTTCACCGTACCGGGAGGAATTCCGAGGGTCTGCGCGGCTTCCGCAACACTCGCCCCCTGGAAATACACGAGCACCAGGACTTCACGGTGCTCCGGAGTGAGTGTCTTCACAGCCTCGCGGACATCGAGGGCGGCGGCGGCCCGCTCGGCGTGGTCGCCGATCACCCGCGCGTTCTCCAGGACCGCGTCCCCGACCTCGGGCGGCCGCGCCTGGCGAGCCCGCCGCGCGTCGATGGCGAGCCGTCGTCCCACGGTCATCAGCCAGGGCCGTACGGAGTCGAAGTCGTCGGCGCGCAGCGCCTCGGGATGCTGCCAGGCGCGCACCAGGGTCTCCTGCACCAGGTCCTCGGCGCGCTGCCGGTCGCCGTCGCAGAGGCGGAGCAACAGCGCAAAGAGGGGGCGGCCGTGCTCGCGCTGCAGCGCGGCGAGCTCGTGCTCGGCGGTCGTCGCGTTCGTGAGGGTGGTTCCGGCCGTCATGTCCGTATGGCACCGCAGGGTGCCGCCTCGGGACAGGGTCCGTACCGGGATCTGCGGCGGACGGTCGATCGCGTCGACGAACGGTACGACGAACGGTCCCGCGCGCCCGTTCGCGGGCACCGGACGGGTTAATCGGGGCGGCGCGGTTGTTTGGCCGCGCACTCAGCTTCGTACCTATTTATGCGTAAATCTGACAATAGTGGGGTGAGCTGATGATTGCACGGAGACGACAGGTTGCCCTGGCCCTGATGGCCGTTCTGACCGTGGGCGCGGCCTGCCAGGCCCAGCATCGGCAGGCGTCCACCCGTCCCGGAGACCCGGGGGGCCCGGCGGCGCCCGCGGCCCGTACCTTCACGCTGGTCGCCTCCGGCGACATCATCCCGCACAGCTCGATCATCGACCGCGCCCGCTTCGACGGCGGCGGCGTCGGCTACGACTTCCGGCCGATGTTCTCCGGCATCAAACCCGTCGTCTCCCGCGCCGATCTGGCGCTGTGTCACATGGACACCGTGTATGGAGCGAACGGCCACTACGCCGACCGCTCCCTGTTCACGTCCCCGCCCGAGATCGCCCAGGGTCTGGCCGCCACCGGCTACGACGGCTGCTCCACCGCCTCCGGCCACAGCCTCGACGACGGCGCCGACGGCGTCCGCCGCACCCTCGACGCCCTGGACGGCGCGGGCGTACGGCATGCCGGTTCGGCCCGCACCGAGGCCGAGGCGCACACCGTCACGATCCTGCGCGCGGGCCCTGCCAAGGTCGCCCACCTCGCCTACACCTTCGACACCAACGGCATCCCGCTGCCCAAGGGTGCGCCGTGGGCCGTCAGCCTTCTGAACGAGAACAGGATCATCGAGGACGCCCGGGCGGCCCGGCGGGCCGGCGCCGACGTGGTCGTGGTCTGCGTGCACTGGGGCACCGAATGGCAGGACGCGCCCGACCGGCAGCAGCTCGCCCTGGCGCAGCGACTCACGGCCTCCCGCACCGGCGGCCGCCCCGACGTCGACCTCGTCCTCGGCACCCGCGCCCATGTCCCGCAGGCGTACGAGAAGGTCAACGGCACCTGGGTGGTCTACGGCCTGGGCGATCAGATCGCCGGCGAGATGTCGAACAAGTCGGGCGTCCAGGACCCGCGTGGCAACGAATCCACCCTGGGCCGCTTCACCTTCACCCGGCCCGCCCGGGCGGGCGGCCGCTGGGAGGTCACCAAGGCGGAGTTCGTCCCGCTGATGTTCGACGTCGACGCCGGGCGGGCGGTGAACCTCAACCAGGCCATCGCCCAGGGCGCCGAGGTGAAGGCCGTGCGCGACGCGATCCGCAACGTGGTGCTGAGCCGGGGCGCGGCCAAGGACGGGCTGGTCATGGGGCAATAGGTCAGTCCACCTCCACGTGGTCCAAGGCTTTCAGGATCTCCCTCAGCACCCGCACGGTCGCCCGCAGTTCGGCATCCGTCAGATCGCCGCCGACCTGCCGGTTGAGATGGTGCTCACGGCCCAGGATGGCGGCGATGGTCGCGCGGCCCTCCTCCGTGATCCGGATCAGGGACGAGCGTTGGTGCGCGGGGTTGGGGACGGCCTCGACCCATCCCTGGGCCGCCGCGTCGTTGACCATGCGCTGTACGAACTGCCGGCTCAGCGCCAGGACCCGGCCCATCTGAGGCACCGTCATGGGGTCGTGCTGCCGCAGCAGGTCGAGGACGGCGCGGACGCCGACGGAGACCCCCTCGACCGCTTCGCCCTGCTCGACCTTGCGCACAGCGCGCCGGTACAGCGGGCCGACCAGATCGAACACCTCGGTGAGGCGATGGCCCAGCTCGTCGGGGGTGAGTGGCTTGTCGATGTCGTCCACCCGGCCATCATGACATCCCGGTTGTCAAATCTCTTCGAAGATGACACCTTGGTTGTCATGATTGGTGCTTCGGACGTTCGCCTCTTCCCGTCCTCTGACGGTGACCTCGCCTACCTCGACACCGGCTCCGGTGATCTCGTCGTCCTCCTCCACTCCGGGTACGTCGACCACCGCGTCTGGGACGACCAGATACCGGCCCTCGCCGCCGGGTACCGGGTGATCGCCCCGGACGTACGCGGCCACGGATCCTCCGCCAACGCCACCAGGCCGTTCCGCTGGGCCGACGACCTCGCCGCCCTGCTCCGCCACCTCGACGCGGGCCCCGCCGTCCTCGTCGGCCTGTCGATGGGCGGCGTGATCGCCACCGACACCGTGCTGGAGCACCCCGAGCTCGTGCGCGCGGTGGTCACCTGCGGCGCGGCGACCGGTGACTTCCAGTACACGGACGACTGGACCCGGCAGATCCAGGCCGAGTACGCACGCACCCTGGGCGCCGGCGACATCGAGGGCTGGCTCGATGTGTTCGTGCGCGTCGTGCCCGGCCCGTACCGCAGCGCCGACGACGTCGACCCTGGCATCGCGCGCCGGTTGCGGGAGATGGCCTTCAACTCGATCTCCAAGCACACGCCCGGCGAGAAGGACTGGCTGGTGCGCGTGAGCGACTCCTGGCCCCGCCTGCCGAAGATCGACGTCCCGGTGCTCACCGTCAACGGCACCCTGGAGCCCCCCGAGCTGCTGGACGCGGCCGAACGCCTCGCGCGCACCGTCCCCGACGGGCGTGCGCAGACCGTCGAAGACACCGCCCACTACCTGAACTTGGAGAAGCCGGAGGTCTTCAACGAGATCCTGCTGCAGTTCCTCCGCGCTCTCTAGGAGGGGCGGCTCGGCGAGGGGGACGGGCTCGGAGAGGCGGACGCGGGCGGATAACTCGGGTGCAGGGAAGCAGAAAGCGGAGCCAGCCCCCTGCACAGCGAGGTCGGAAACGCCGGCGCCCTGCGCTGCACGACCCGGCAGCCTCCCGCCGCCCCCTCGACGATCGGCACCCAGCCGGACTTCTCCGCCCGGAAGTACCAGCGGTCACCGAGCCGGGACGAGCAGCCGGGCGCCGAGGCGTCGTCGCAGGCCGGTCCGGTCCGCCAGGAGAAGTCCAGCACCAGCCACTTGCCGTCGCACTCCTGCGAGTCCCGGTAGGTGTGCGCGGGCGCGTCGACCGCCATCAGCGCCTGGTCGTAGGAGGCGTCCGTACAGCCGGTCGCCGGCGGGGTGCAGCCGAGCTTCCCGCACAGCCGCAACGCGGGCGCCTTCGCGCCGTCGGCGGTGAACTGCACATAGTGGTCGACGACCACCTCCCGGCTGCCCAGGGCCACGGGCAGCCGGACCCGCGCCGTGGCCGACCGCTCCTTGGAGCAGCCTGAACGCCGGTCCCCCGACGGAGAGGAGAAGGTGAGCTGGACCCGCACAAGATCCTTCTGCGGGGGGTCGGTGAGCACCGCCTTGAAATCCCGCACACAGGCGCGCGGACCGCTGGGCACCTGCGCGTCGAGCAGCACCGTACGGCCGCCGTCGGCGAGGCGGCCGCCGATGACCTCCGAGGGCTCGAACGTGGTCCACTGGATCGGTCCGGTCGCCGAAGGCGACGCTTCCCGGCCGGCCATCTGCGTCCCGCACCCGCCGAGCAGCAGCACGGCCACCACACTGAGCACGGCGGCCACGACCGCTCCGCGCCCGTCACGTCTTCCAGTTGAAGCCATCAGCTCAATCCCCCCGTGTCGCACCGGTGTTGCCCGGGCCGACGCAGAACTCTAGCCGCCGTGACGCAGCTCACCGGAAAAGGGTGACAGGGTGTTGTCGCGGACGGCTGCGAGGGTCGGTGTCATGACGATCACAGACGAGGACTGCCTCGCCGAGACCCTGGCCTTCAACGAGCAGTTCGAGGCCACTGCCGCAAGCCGCCCGACCCGCGGACAGACGCCGGACGCGACCGTGCTGGCGCTGCTGCGGCGCAACCGGCTGGGCGGCCGCACCCCACCGGTGCGACTGCCGCAGGGCCGGGACCGGGTCATCGCGGACGGGGTCGGGGTACGGGTGTTCGTCCCGGACCAGGTCGACGGCGTATATCTGCACCTGCACGGGGGCGGCTGGGCGTTCGGCTCCGCGGGCGGGCAGGACGAGAGGCTGTGGCGGCTTGCCGTGCAGGCGCGGCTGGCGGTGGTGAGCGTGGAGTACCGCCTGGCTCCGGAGCACCCGTTCCCCGCCGGGCCCGACGACTGCGAAGCGGCTGCCCGGTGGCTGGTGGAGCACGCTGCAGCCGAGTTCGGCACCGGGCGGCTGCTGATCGGCGGCGAATCGGCCGGCGCCCATCTGAGCGTCGTCACCCTGCTGCGCCTGCGCGACCGGCACCGCATCACCGGCGCGTTCCGGGCGGCCCAGCTGCTCTTCGGCCCGTACGACCTGTCGATGACGCCGAGCCAGCGGTTGTTCGGCTCGAAACGGCTGCTCAGCAACACCGAATCGCTGCAAGGCAGTTATGAGTTGTTCACCCCGGGGATGGGGGCGGAGGAGCGCCGCGACCCGGAAATCTCGCCGCTCTTCGCCGACCTGACCGGTCTGCCGCCCGCCCGGATCGTCGTGGGCACCGAGGATCCGCTGCTGGACGACTCGCTGTTTCTGGCCCAGCGGTGGCAGGCGGCGGGTGCGCCCGTCGAACTCGGCGTCGTCGCCGGTGCGATGCACGGATTCACCCTGTTCCCGCTGACCGTCACCGAGCGGGAACAGGCACGTGAGCGGGAGTTCCTCGGCGCGGCGGGACGGTAGCGTCGGCCCCATGAACCGCACTGCCCGGCTCTATGCGCTGGTGGAAGAGTTGCGCGCGGCGGCGCCGCGGCCGCTGACGGTCGCCGTACTCGCCACGCGGTTCGAGGCCAGCACCCGCACGGTGCAGCGTGATCTGCAGGCGCTGATGGAGTCCGGTGTCCCGGTGCGCACCATGCCCGGGCGGGGCGGGGGCTGGACGATCGACCCGGCGACGACGCTGCCTCCGATGCACTTCACCGCCGACGAGGCAGCGGCGTTGGCCGCCGCGCTGGCCGCGGCCGACGCCGGCGTCCCCTATGCCGGGGCGGCCCGGACGGCGTACCAGAAGATCGTGGCCTCGATGACCGGTCCCGGCTCGGCGGCGGCCCGGGAACTCGCCGCCCGGATCGTCGCGCTGCCGGCGCGGACCGATCCCGCGGTCCGCGCCGCCGTGGAACAGGCCCTCACCGAGGCAACGGTGCTGCGCCTGTCCTACGTCGACGCGGCCGGGTGCGAGAGCGAGCGAGAGGTGGAACCGGCCGGACTGCTCACCGCCGAAGGCCGCTGGTACCTCATCGCCTGGTGCCGCACCCGGCGGGCCGGCCGGGGCTTCCGGCTGGACCGGATCGCAGCAGCGGCCACCACCGGTGAGCAGGCACGCTCCCATGACCTGGCCGACCTGCTGCACGGCTCGGCCGCCGCCGACGCGGTCCCGCCCGCCGCTCTTGCTTCCCTGTCCGGGCGGTCGGTCGGCTCCGACCGCCGGTACAGGTAGCCGAAGCAGATCCCGGCGGCGACGAAACCCGGCGCCGGCACGAACGGCATCCACGGCGTCCGGAAGGTGCGCGGCAGTTCCGGACGCCGGTAGCGCAGCTCGATCACCGCCGAGCACACCACCACGAACGCCAACAGGATGCCGAGGTTGGTCGGTTCGGCCGCCTCATCACGGTGAGCATGCCGAACCGGCTGCACTGGTACTCGAAGCGTCACGGAGCGGCTGCGTAACTCAGGTCCTGCGCCGTCACGGACTCCGGTCGCAGCCGCAGCCACACCGTCCCACGGCGCGCCGGATCGTCGTACAGATATCCCGTGAAGCGCTCGTCCCACCGGGTCTCGTCCGCTCCGAGGTGGCGGACGAGCTCGCGGCGGCCCCGCGCGATGTCGAACGGCACCAACTCGGCGTTCCCACGGGCGATCACCTGCCGGACCAGCCCTGTCGCCACGTCGCACTCGTCCACCACGAGCGCCACCGCCGGATCGGCCGTGACCCGGCCGTACAGCCGCGTCCACGGCCCGGGTGAGTGGTCACCGCGCCATCATCGAGCGACCGTATGCGCGTGTACACCGACCGGCGACCTGGGTCCAAGGCCCCCGTCGAGGACCGGCCGTGCCTCCCGGCTACCGTACCGACATGGTGATGCGAACCCAGGACCTCGATCACGAACTGATCCAGGCCGCGGCCGAAGTCGCCCGCACCCGCTGCCGGGGCGACAACCACACCATGGCCGCGGCTGCCCGTGCCCGGGACGGGCGGATCGTCACCGCGGTGAACGCCTACCACTTCACCGGAGGCCCCTGCGCGGAGCTGGTCGTCATCGGTGCGGCGGCCACGCAGGGCGTCTACGAGCTGGACACGATCGTCGCGGTGGGCGATCGCGACCGCGGGGTCGTTTCTCCGTGCGGCCGATGCAGGCAGGTGCTGCTCGACTACTTCCCCGCCCTGAAGGTCATCGTCGGCCAGGGCGACCGCCTGCGCGCCGTCCCCGTCACCGAGCTGCTGCCGGAGAGCTACGTCTGGGCCGACCACCAGCTCGAAACCGACTCCGCAGGTCCATCGGCCAGGTGTGGTGCACCGGGTGCGTGAACGTCTTGGTGGCGCCGGCGCCGTTCCAGTACGCGGCCGTCCGCCGGGTTCGTTCAGCGCCGGACCGACGTCCTCACCCGCAAGCCGTGAGCCTCACGGCACCACCGTCACCGGCCACCGGCCCGCCTTCACCAGCCGTACGGCCACCGACCCGACGATCCGGTGCCCGGCCTGCTCGGAGGCACCGACCACCACCGCGTCCGCCTTCAGCTCGTCCGCGGCCCTGACCAGGCCGCTGTAGGGGTCGCCGCGGAAGGTGTGGAACTCCCAGCGGACCTCGTATATCCCCTTGAGCCGCTCCGTGGCGTCCCGGATGTAGGTCTTGAGGTCCTCGGCGATCTCGTCCGTCGTCTCGGCGACCGGCGCGCCCATGGCCGCGCCCGCGGCCATCACCGGCTGCACATAGACCACGGCGAGCAGCGCGTGCTGGCGCCTGGCCAGGCCACCGGCATATGCCGCGGCGCGCATCGAGGAGTCCGAGCCGTCCACCCCGACCACGATGACCTTGGGCCCGTCCGTGCCCCGCTCGAACTGGTGCGAGTGCTGTTCCGTCACGGCTGTGAGGCTATCGGAAGCCGCAGGTCCCGCCGCCGTGCGGGGGTTCTCGACGGGCGAGGCGGCCGAGCCCTTCCTACAGTCGGAACCATGAGTGCCACAGCGGAGGCCTCCCCGCCCAAGGACCCCCCGGGCCCGATACGGCCGTCCGGCAGCGGTCCGATGCGCAAGGCGCCCGAGGCCTTCGCGGCCTTCTTCGGCGCCCTCGGCCTGCTGTGCGGCCTGCTGGCCCTCATCCCTCCGCTGCGCACCCTGCTGCGCCCGGTGGTCCGCTTCCTCGACGTGATCATCATCCCGGTCAGTGCCAATCTCGCCTACGCCGTCTTCCTCTTCCTGCTCGCCGCCGCGACCGCCGCCCGCAAGAAGATCGCCTGGTGGCTGGTGGTCCTCTACCTCGGTCTGCTGGTCCTGGACGACATCCTCGGTGTGGCGCTGGGCCTGTACTACGAGTCGGTCCCGTCCCTCGTCGTCTGCGGCCTCGCACTGACCGTGCTGATCGTCGCCCGCAAGGAGTTCTACGCCGCCTCCCGCCGCGCCGCCTTCCGCCGGGCCCTGGTGGTGCTGCTGGCCGGGATCGCCGCCGGCATCCTCGTCGGCTGGGGCCTGGTCGCTCTCTTCCCCGGCACCCTGCCCGAGAGCCAACACCTGCTGTGGGCCGCCAACCGCGTCTGCGGCGGCCTGGTCTCCGGCAGTTCCTTCGACGGCCGCCCACCCCGTGCCCTGTTCTTCCTGCTCGGCCTGTTCGGCGCGCTCGCACTGCTCAACGCCGCCGCCACCCTGTTCCGTTCGCAACGCCTAGAAGGCGCCCTGCACGGCGACGAGGAGCCCCGCATCCGCGCCCTGCTCAAGGCCTACGGCGAGCAGGACTCCCTCGGCTACTTCGCCACCCGCCGCGACAAGGCCGTCGTCTTCTCGCCCAGCGGCAAGGCCGCCGTCACCTACCGCGTCGAAGCCGGCGTGTGCCTCGCCAGCGGCGACCCCGTCGGCGACCGGGAGGCCTGGCCGCACGCCATCGCCGCCTGGCTGGACGTCGCCCGCCGGTACGCCTGGGCGCCCGCCGCCATGGGCGCCTCCGAGGACGGCGCCAAGGCCTTCGCCCGCGCCGGCCTCGGTGCGCTCCAACTCGGCGACGAGGCGATCCTGCACGTCCCCGACTTCGACCTCGACGGCCGCGACATGCGCGTCACCCGGCAGGCCGTGCACCGGGTGCGCCGCACCGGCGCCCACTGCCGCATCCGCCGCCACGAGAGCCTCACCGACGAGGAGATGGAGGAGGTGATCGACAAGGCGGACGCCTGGCGCGACACCGAGACCGAGCGCGGCTTCTCCATGGCCCTGGACCGCCTGGGCGACCCGGCCGACGGCGACTGCCTCCTCGTGGAAGCCCTCAGCGAGGACGGCCGTCTCCTCGCGCTGCTCTCCTTCGTGCCCTGGGGCAGCGACGGCGTCTCCCTGGACCTGATGCGCCGTGACCGCAGCGCCCCCAACGGCGTCATGGAGTTCATGGTCGCCGAACTGTGCGAGGCGGCACCGAAGCTGGGGATCCGCAGGATCTCGCTGAACTTCGCGGTCTTCCGTTCGGCCTTCGAGGAGGGCGCCCGCATCGGCGCCGGACCGGTGCTGCGCCTGTGGCGCCGCCTGCTGCTCTTCTTCTCCAGGTGGTGGCAGCTGGAGGCGCTGTACCGCTCCAACGCCAAGTACCAGCCGGAGTGGTATCCGCGTTTCATCTGCTACGGCGACGCAGGCTCCCTCGCCCGTATCGGGCTGGCCTCCGGCATCGCCGAAGGTTTCGTTTCGGTACCGTCCTTGCGCAAACTCTGGGGAAAGGGGCACCCGAAGGGCGCGTCCAGGCCCGCGACCACCGAGGGCCTGCCGTCGCTGTCGGCGCTCGGCCTCGGCGGAGGGGGCGAGGCCGGGCCCGACGATCCCCATGCCGGTCTGCCCGAACAGGTCCGCATCCGGCACCGCACCCTCGACCGGCTGCGCGCCGACGGCATCGACCCCTACCCGGTCGGCATCCCGCAGCGCACCCACGCCCTCGCCGACGTCCGCGAGGGCGAGCAGGTCACCGTCGCGGGCCGCATCATGCTGGTGCGCGACTTCGGCGGCATCGTCTTCGTCACCCTGCGCGACTGGTCGGGCGACCGCCAACTGGCCCTCACCCGCGCGGACTCCGGGCCTGCCCTGGACCGCTTCACCGCCGACTCCGACATCGGCGACCACATCACCGCCACCGGCCGGGCCGGTGTGAGCGACAAGGGCGAACCGACCGTCTTCGTCACCTCCTGGCAGCTGATCGGCAAGTGCCTGCGCCCGCTGCCCGACAAACGCCGTGGCCTCGCCGACCCCGAGGCCAAGGTCCGCATGCGCTACCTCGACCTGGTCTCCAGCCCCGACGCCCGCCAGGTGATCCGCGCCCGCTCCACCGCCGTGCAGGCCCTGCGCCAGGGCCTGTTGGAGCGCGGCTACCTGGAGGTCGAGACGCCGATGCTGCAGCAGATCCACGGCGGCGCCAACGCCCGCCCCTTCACCACCCACATCAACGCCTACGACCTCGACCTCTACCTGCGCATCGCGCCCGAGCTGTACCTGAAACGGCTGTGCGTCGGCGGCCTGGAGAAGGTCTTCGAGATGGGCCGCACCTTCCGCAACGAGGGCGTCTCCTACAAGCACAACCCGGAGTTCACGATGCTGGAGGCCTACCAGGCCTTCGCGGACTACGACGTGATGCTCGACCTCACCCGGGAACTGATCCAGGGCGCGGCCAGTGCCGCGTTCGGTGCGCCGATCGCCCGAAAGGACGGCAAGGAGTACGACATCTCGGGCGCATGGCCGGTCAAGACGGTGCACGGCGCGATCTCGGAGGCGCTGGGGGAGGAGGTAGACGCGGACACGGAGCTGCCGGTGCTGCACCGGCTGTGCGACCGCGCCGGCGTGCCGTACACGCCGGACGACGGCCGCGGCGAGGTCGTACTCGAAATGTACGAACGCCTGGTGGAGGAGAAGACCCGGCTGCCCACCTTCTACAAGGACTTCCCGACCGACGTCTCCCCGCTGACCCGCCAGCACCGCACCGACCCACGGCTGGCCGAGCGCTGGGACCTGGTCGCCTTCGGCACCGAACTGGGCACCGCCTACTCGGAGTTGACCGACCCGGTCGAACAGCGCCGCCGCCTCACCGCCCAGTCCCTGCTCGCCGCCGGAGGAGACCCCGAGGCGATGGAACTGGACGAGGACTTCCTCGACGCCCTCGAATACGCCATGCCGCCCACCGGCGGCCTGGGCATCGGCGTCGACCGGCTGGTCATGTTCCTCACCGGCCTGACGATCCGTGAGACGCTGCCGTTCCCACTGGTGCGCCGCCGCTGACCGCTCAGGGCCGCGGCAGCAGCAGCCGCAGGTCGTCTCCCCAGGAGTCGAGGACCTCACCGTGCCCGGCGGCCCGCGCGGCCCCGCGAGGTCGCCGAACAGGGCGCGCTGGGTGTGCGGATCGCCGTCGGCCAGGATGGGCGCAGTACCGGCAGCAGCCGCCCGGCGCTCCACCGGTCGTCGCCGAGGGGCCGCCGCTGGAGCTCCCACCGCAGGTACTTGTTGTACGGCCGTACCCGCCGGTGCAGGGCGAAGAGGATCTCCAGCGCGTAGGGCACGCTCTCGGCGGCATCCAGGTGCCCCATCGCGTCGTGGCCGTCGCGGTAGCTCTTCAGGGAGCGGTAGGTCTGGTTGACGTAGGCATCCAGGTAGCCGGCCGTGGCGGTGCGCGCCTCGTCGGGGTGCAGGGTCCGCTTGCGGTCGAGGACGGCGGCGATCCCGCCGCCCAGCCGGTCGAGGAGCACCCGGGCGTGGACGTACGAGTACCGGCTGAAGGCGGCCGGGTCGCCGGGCAGTCCGCGCCGGCGGAACTCGGCGAGCGTGATGACCACCAGGTCCACATGGACCGAGCGGAACCGGTCGAGCTCGCTGAGCGGCGAGGCGTCGCGGTCGCGCAGCACGACGTGCAGGTCGTGGTCGGAGTGGACGGTCGGCATCCCGTCGTGCACCTGGGAGCCGCTGAGGACCAGACCGAGGACTGCGGGGTCGGCGGTGGCCCGGGCGACGAAGGCCGCCAAGGTGGCCTCGGGGGTGTCGCCGGAGGCAGGAGGAAGCGCAGGCGTGTCGATGATCTCTCCGAGCGGAAACGGGGACGGCCGACAGCCGACGGCCGCGGATTCGAGGACGGACCGGTTCGCTTCTGCGGCATCCGGGACGCCGCGCGGGAGATCACTGCACGGATCCGACGGTAGCCGCAACGTGCGCACGGAGGAAAGCGAATTCGCCGCGCGGGCCGTCGCCTACCCCGCCCGCCGAAGACACGCCCGGCAGCTTGGGCCGGGCGTGTGTTTTCCTGCCGCCGCTGCGGTGTCGTGAGGGGCCGTCGGTCCTGGTTCGGGCGACTGATGAGTCATGAAGAAGGATCAGTTGCTCACGAGGCGCCGGGCGTTGATCGCGGGTGCCGCCGCTCTGGGCGCGGCCGGTGCCGCCGGGGTGCTCGCGTCGGGCGGGGGCGACGAGACGGCTCGGCCCGTCGCTCCCGCGCCCGGCCCCGATCCCACCCCCCAAGGGAGCCATGCGCTCGAGCCGTCCGACTACCGCCTCCAGCCGCTGACCGGATACGAGCAGGTGCGCGCGGCACCCCGCAGTACGCGGGTACGGCACCAGCCGTTCCTGCGCGTGCACGGACGCGGCCGCACCATGGTGCTGACCTTCGACGACGGGCCCGACCCCCGCTACACCCCGCACATCCTGGACACCCTCGCCAAGTACGACGTCCGCGCCATGTTCTTCGTGTGCGGGGAGATGGCTGTCGACAACCAGGACCTGCTGGCCCGCATGGCCGACGACGGCCACATCGTCGGTAACCACACCTGGACCCATCCCCTGCTGACCAGTCTGAAGCGGTCCGAGATCCGCTCCGAGATGGAACGCACCAGTGACGTCATCGAGGACGCCTACGGCGAGCGGCCCCTGTGGTTCCGCGCACCCTACGGCGCCTGGAACCGTGCGACCTTCCAACTCGGCGCCCAACTGGGCATGGAACCCCTGGCCTGGACGGTCGACACCCTCGACTGGACCACCCCCGGCACCCGCACCATCGTCGACCGGGTCGAGGACGGCGCAGCCTCCGGCGTCGTGGTGCTCTCACACGACGCCGGGGGCAATCGCTCCCAGAGCGTCCGGGCCCTGCGCCGCTATCTGCCGCACCTGTTGGAATCCGGCTACCACATCACCGTCCCGAGACGGCGGTACGCATAGCCGGATTCCGCCCGCCCGCCGGGCCGGGGCACGCTCAGCGGACCTCGACCAGGCGGGCGAAGACGACGACGTTCCCGTCGTAACCGTGCTTCTTGGAGAAACCGCCGCCACAGGTGATGACCCGCAGTTCTGCGGCGCCCTTGGAGGCGTAGACGCGGTCGCCCGGGAAGTTGTTCTTCTCGAAGACCTCGATGCCGTAGATCTCGAACACGGCCGTCTTTCCGTCCTTGCGGGCGATCTCGACGCGATTTCCCTTCTTCAGCGCCCCGAGGTTGTAGAACACCGCGGGGCCCTGTTTGTTGTCGACGTGGCCGACCACCACGGCGGTGCCCTTCTCGCCGGGGGTGACGGCACCGGTGAACCAGCCGGCCAGGTTCGGGTCCTCGGGGGGCGGTGCGCCGACCCAGCCGTCCGCGGCCAGGCCGACCGGCAACACCGGTGCGTCGACCCGGATCGTGGGGATCCTGACCCGGTCGGGCGGGGAGGCCGGCAGCGGCTGCACGGCGCCCGCGGCGACGACGGCTGGGGCGTGGGTGTCCGCCGCCGCCGCAGTGGCGGGCTGCGGCGGACCCACGTCGAACTCCCCGGAACCGTTCCGAATGAGGGCGATGCCGGTCAGCAGCACAAGCGCTATGACACCCCAGGGGGCGCGCTTCTTCCGTCGCTCCTCCTCTTCGGCCAGTTCGGCCAGTTCGGACGCAGACATTCGTTTCCCCTCTCGACGAGGCAGTCGCCGCGTCAATCGCGCATGACGCAAAGCTAAATGGCCTGTGCGAAACCGGCGACGGGGCGGATGCGAACGGGTGGCACGCCCGAGGCCGGTGCGCCATCCGAGTTGCCGCGGGCAGGAAATTTCTGACGGTCCGTGACCTGCGGATTTATCTGATTATCTGCTTATGGCTCGGCGTGTCCTCTCACCAGGACGGACCATCCCCGAAATGCGGGCGCGTGCACAGCATCTGACTGTCTTTCTGGGAGGCGCTTTCTCGCCGACTTCGCCGGGGACGGGACCCGGGGCGCCTTCCGCGGAGGATCACATGAGTAGTCATCGTGCCCTGGCGGTCTCGGCTGCCGCGGTTGCCGTTCTCGGCCTCGCCGCGCCGGCGGCCGTCGCGCGGGACGGCATGAACTTCAACCCGAGCAACATCGTCGCACTGCCCAGTGTCATCGCCCGTGGCGGGCAGTTGACCATCACGGTCGACGGCTGCCCGGGCGGAGCCACTGCGACCTCGGACGCGTTTCCGAGCACGCAACTGATGACGGTCGCAGGCAGCAACACGGCGCGGGGCACCGCGACGGTGAACCGGGACGCGAGAAACGGTACGCACCCCATCACCGTCACCTGCGGCGGCAAGTCCCTGACCAATCCCGCCGCCTTCACCGTCATCGGCGGTGTCCAGGGCGGGTTCGGCGGCGGCAGCTCCACCGGGGCGACGCCGACCGACGTGGCCATCGGCGGCGGGCTCGTGGCCGCGGCCGTCCTCGCCGGCGGAGCGTTCTGGCTGCGCCGCAGGTCCGAGAAGCGGATCTGACCCTTCCCCTTCGGAGAGCAGACCGCACATCGACTCCGGAAAGCGGATCGCACGTCAAGTCCGTGAAGAAGGCCGCACGTTGAAGGGCCCTCGCCCCGATTCCCCCACAGGAGCCGGGGCGATGGCCCTTTGTCAGGCACCTTCCTCGCCGGTGCGGCGGCGCGAGAGGTGGTACGCCGCGCCGACCGAGCCCGTGATGAGGGCGAGACCCGTGCCGATCTCCCTGAGGTCGAACCCGGCGATGCTGCCGCCCACACCGGCGTGCACACCCCGGTGGGGGTGGGCCGGAACCGGTACGGGGTCGACCGGCACCGGGCTCGGGTGGTGCGGGCGGCCGCCCACGATGGTCAGTTCCGTGGATCCGCTCGCACCGTCGCAGGAGAACGTCACCTGATACACCGCACCCGGCTTCGCGTCCCGGTCCACCACCGCCGTCGCCCAGGACCGTCCCACCGGAATGACAACCGTGTCGAACACCACCGACGTGACCCTCGCAGGCCCCTTGCACTCGCCGTCCCGGTTCACATGCAGCCTGACCTCGCTGCCCGGCGCGGCGGTGGACGGCAGCACGCTGAACCCGAACGGTGTGATGTGGTGCCCGTCGTCCCGTGCGACGGCGGCGGGTGCGGAGAGGGCGAGGGAGCTGATGCCCAGCAGAGCGGCCGAAGCAATGCGTATCGCGCGCATGGTGGTTCCTCCGGTCCCCGAGGAGCAGTTGCGGATCCGTTCCGCTGTGGGGCTTGAATGCACCTCGATAACCGAAACGCTAGGAATGGGTGTCCGATCGCGCGATCGCTGTAGGGCGAATGGGGCAAACACATGGGCCACCCGGGGGGCAGCGGCGGCGTGGCGCGCTCTCCCCGGGTGGCCCGTCGTGTGACGGCCTGCCGGTCAGCCCCTGATATGCGGGAAGAGGTTGAGGAAGGGCGCCGCGGACGCCGTGATGCCCCGGGTGTAGGGCGCGTCGAAGTCCCAGATGAGGAAGAGCAGGAACGCGATCAGCGCGGAGAACAGTCCCGCCAGGACCAGTTCGCGCGTGGTGCGCCGGATCTGAAGCGCGAAGACCATGCCGATGGTGATCACCGCCCCGGCGACCAGCCCGAACCACACCACGCCCGGCATGGTCGCCCCCATGGAGTCGGCCCGGGCACTGCGGGCCTGGTCCGCCGCGGTGACCTGGTCGAGCAGCGGCTGGTAGGCCTGGGCCTCGAAGTCGGACTTCGGCTGGTAGTCGGTGACGTCCCGGCGGATGCGCCCGAAGAGCTCGTCGCCGCGCGGGGTGACATGCCCGTCCTTGTCCATCACCTTCCACTCGGTGTTCACGACGTGTCCGACATAGGCGTTGACATCGTCCCGAATGCGGTCACGGATCTCGGTCGGATAGACCCGTACCCGCTCGGAGATCTCGTGCAGCGCGACCGCCTCCGACTGCACATGGTCCTGGGCGGCGCTGCGCCCCTCCCACACCCCGGCGATGGCCAGGCCCAGGACGATGGCGTACACCACCCCGATCCACATCGTCATGTACTCGATGACGTCCGGGGTCTCGCTGGGGTCCTCGTCCGCGGGCGCGGCCCGGTGCCGTACGAAAGTGATGATGATCACCACGGCGCAGGCGGCCAGCATCGCGAGGGTGAGAACAAGCCATTCCGACAAGAGATTCCTCCAGGAATCAGCGCGGCCGCAGCGCGGCGACGGCGATCACGGCGGGAACCGTGATGAGCAGGACAGAGGTGACGGGTGAGGGGCCGCCGCGCGGCGACCGTTTGGGCGCCGGTGCCCGGTAGCGCGGATAGGTCACCGGTGCCAGGACCGGACGGGGGGAGGGCCTGGCCGACGGCCTCGGGGGGCCGGGGGCAGGGGGTGGCGCGGCCGGGGGAGTGATACGCGGCAGCGGTGCCGCGGGCTTCGGAGCAGGCGGCGAAGGCAACGGCGGTGCCGGCTTCGGCGGCGGCTTGGGTGCAGGGGCGGGTGGAGGAGGCGGCGGCTTCGGTGCGGGCGGCGCGGGCCTGGGCGCCGGAGGCGGCGGAGGCGGAGGTGGCGGAGGAGGCGTCGGCGTGGGTACAGGGCAGACGGGCGGAGTCGGCCAGGCGAGGTCCCCGGCAACCGCCACGGCCTGAATGCCGTCCGGCCCCACCGAGGCATACGCACAGGCATCGGCCGTGGCAATGCCGGCCGGCGCCCCCACCAGAAACCAGCTCAGAGACACCACGCAGGCCACCCGCGCCCCATAGGGGCGCGGGGCTGTACCGATTTTCGGCTCCGCCGCGGGGCGCGACCAGCCAAGACGGCGCCGCAGACAAAGGGCGACCGATCGCCCCCTCTCCCACGGAGCGGCACGTACCAACGCCCGTACGGCGAAGGCGGTTTGAGTCGATTCGGGTCCATACACGCCGAAGATCATGAGCCCTTGCGCGCCGGGGCGCGCCGTATCGCGCCCTGATTGGCTCGAACGGGGGACGAGCCCCGCACGGCGGTTTGATCGCCATGCACCCCGGCGCGCAAAAGGGTGCACGTACGTGCGAACCGCCGCCCCGGTGTCACAGGTTCAAAAAAGAAATTTGTGAGGCGGTTGAACACAACCGCGGGTCCCGTTCGTACCCATGCTCGTGCGGCGACGCAGCAGGGCGCTGCAACACCTTTGCGATAATGGGGAGTTGACGATGAAGACCTCCTGGCGGAGCGCCTCACTCGTGGCAAGCGCCGCGGCCGTACTGGCGCTGACGACGGCGTGCGGTCAGGAAAGCGGCACGTCGTCGGTGGGCAGCCAGAACGTGGGCGCCACCGCCCCGGCGGGCGGTTACGGCAGCGTCGGCGCGGCCGGTGCCGGTGCGAGTGCCAGCCCCAGCAATGGCTACGGTGCCGACGGCCAGAACTCCGCGGCCCAGTCCTCGGCCGCGGGCAAGCTTGCCGTCAGCCAGAACGCCGAGCTCGGCAAGGTGCTGACGGACGGCAACGGCATGACCCTGTACCGCTTCGACGAGGACACCGCCGAGCCGCCCAAGTCCAACTGCGCCGGCGACTGCGCCAAGGCCTGGCCGCCGGTCGCCGCGAACGACGCCGCGGCCGGCGCCGGCATCGACAAGGCTCTGCTCGGCGAGGTCACCCGGGCCGACGGCACCAAGCAGCTGACCATCGGCGGCTGGCCGGCGTACCGCTATGCGAAGGACACCAAGGCCGGGGACATCGCCGGTCAGGGTGTCGGCGGCAAGTGGTTCGCGCTGGCCCCCGACGGCAAGAAGGCCACCCTGGCGAGCCTGCCCGGCCTGTCCGTGCGCAAGGACCCCAAGCTCGGTGACATCGTCGTCGACAAGAACGGCATGACGGTCTACCGCTTCCTGAAGGACGTGGCCTGGCCGAAGCCGATCTCCAACTGCACCGGTTCCTGCCTGGAGAAGTGGCCGGCGGTCGGGATCGTCTCGAAGGACGACACCAAGGGCATCGAGAAGAAGGGCCTGATGGGCTTCACCCGGCCCGACGGCGTCAAGCAGATGACCGTCGACTGCTGGCCCGCGTACACGTTCTCCGGCGACACCAAGCCCGGGGACATCAACGGTCAGGGCGTGGGCGGCACCTGGTACGCCATGGCGCCCGACGGAAAGCCGGTCGGCGCGCCGAAGAAGTAGCCATCACCTCCCCAGGGTTGATTGCACCGGACAGCGCGTTCGGCCCCCGTCCGCCCCCTCCGCACCGCACGGAGGGGGCGGACCCTTTGGCGTTTTGCCGCCGGGGTCCGGGCGGCCCCGCGACGGAGCCGCTGATGTCACGGCCCCCGAAAGGCGCAGCTTCGGGCGAATGCGGCAAGTGCCGCAGGCAGTGACCGGGAACGGACGGTCAATTTCCGTTTGGGCTCGCCCCGTTGGCAAGCGATCAGTAGCCTCAGCTCGAACACCGGATCGCCTACGCCTTGGAGAGATAGATGGAGCGTCCCGCCTGGGCCCCCCGGAGCATCGACATCTCGGTGCCCAGTGTCTCGCGGATCTACGACTACTACCTGGGCGGTTCGCACAACTTCGAGGTCGACCGGGAGGCGGCCCGCAAGGCGATGCAGTTCATGCCGGGACTCCCGAAGATCATGCAGGCGAACCGGGCGTTCATGCGGCGCGCGGTGCGCTTCGCGGTCGGCGAGGGCATCGACCAGTTCCTGGACATCGGCTCCGGCATCCCCACCTTCGGCAACGTCCACGAGGTGGCACAGTCGGCCGACCCCGGCGCGCACGTGGTCTACGTCGACCACGACCCGGTGGCCGTCGCGCACAGCCAGGCGGTCCTCGCGGGCAACGACGGCACGGGAGTCGTCGCCGCCGACCTCCGCAAGCCCCAGGAGATCCTCGCAAGCCCCGAAGTGGAGCGCCTGATCGACCTGAACCGGCCAGTGGCGCTGCTTCTCGTTGCCATACTGCACTTCGTGGAAGACGCGGACGACCCTTACGAGGCGGTGGCTCAGTTGCGCGAAGCGCTCGCGCCGGGCAGCCTACTCGTCCTCACGCACGCCTCGTACGAGGGCATCCCGCTGCCGGCGGAGCGGGCCGAGGGCGCGGTGGGCGTGTACAAGGACATTCGCAATCCGCTGATCATGCGCTCGCGCGACGAGATCGCGCGGTTCTTCGAGGGGTACGACATGGTGGAACCGGGACTGGTGGCGCCGCCGCTGTGGCGGCCGCAGGAGGCGCCGGAGGACGAGGATCCGTATGCCTTCTCCGGGTTCGCCGGCGTGGGGCGTACGGCGTGACCGCGGAGCCGGACGGGCAGCCGGACAGACTGCGCAGGTTCGCGACGATCTGGAGCCGGGCGGTGTTCCCGGTGACCTCGACATCGCTGACCAGGGCGGAGTTCGAGGAGCAACTCCTGCCGCTGGCCCGTCGGTTGAGCCGGGCGCTGCACACCCGCACCCTCGACGCGGAAGCGGGCCGGGCGGTCGGTGCCGCCCTGGTCGCCGCGCACTGCACCGACCCGGACGCGCTGAGCCGCACCCTGGACTGTGTGGACGCCTACCTGGTGCTCTACTGCGGCGAGGACGGCGACCAGGAGGAACTGCGGGCGCGTTCCTCGCGGTTGCAGCACGCCATGGCCGCCGGGTTCGCCGAGGCGCTGCGTGAGCGGACACTGGCCGAGCAGGAGGCGATCTCAGCGGCCGCCCTCGAGGCGCAGGGCGTCGTCGCGCAGGCCCTGCACGACACCGAGGCCCGCTTCCGCGCGGTGTTCGAGGGCGCGGCCATAGGAATCGGCATCGCCGACCTGGAGGGCCACATCCTCCAGGTCAACGGCGCGCTGCTGCGCATGTTCGGCATCACGGACGCGATGGCCTACGGCCGCAGGGTCCAGGAGTGGACACACCCCGAGGACGCGCCGCAGACCTGGAAGCTCTACGACGAGCTCGTCCGCGGCGAGCGCGAGCACTACCACGTCGAAAAGGCCTTCTACCGCCCTGACGGAACGGTCCTGTGGACCAACCTGACGGTCTCCCTGCTGCGCGACGCGGACGGCAACCCGCAGTACCAGCTCGCCCTCATGGAGGACACCACCGAGCGGCGGCTGCTCAACCTGCGGCTGCGCTACGAGGCCACGCACGATGCGCTCACCGGCCTGCCCAACCGCACCTTCTTCTTCGAACGCCTGGAGAAGGCGCTGGGCGCCGGCCGGGGCCAGCGCTACGGCCTGTGCTACCTCGACCTGGACGGCTTCAAGACCATCAACGACAGCCTCGGTCACGCGGCCGGCGACCGGCTGCTCGTCGAGGTCGCCGACCGGCTGCAGGGGTGCGCGACCGCACCCGGCGAGATGGTCGCCCGGCTCGGCGGCGACGAGTTCGTGGCGCTGACCACCGGCACCGACACCGAGCGCGAGGTCGACGAGCTAGCCGCCCGCATCATGAACGCCCTCATCGCCCCGATCAGCATCGACGGCCGGGACCTGACCGTGCGCGGCTCCATCGGCATCGTCGAGGGCCCGGCGGGCGAGCGCAGCCCGGCGGAGGTGCTGCGCAGCGCCGACATCACCATGTACCGGGCCAAGTCGGCGGGCGGCAACCGCTTCGAGCTCGCCGACGAGGAGGCCGACGCCCGCGCCATCACCCGGCACGGCCTGACCACCGCGCTGCCGGCGGCCCTGGACCGGGGCGAGTTCTTCATCGAGTACCAGCCGCTGGTCCACCTCGGCGACGGCAGTGTGCGCGGCGCCGAGGCCCTGGTGCGCTGGCTGCACCCGCAGCACGGCATCCTCGGCCCGGACCGCTTCATCCCGCTCGCCGAGCACACGGGCCTGATCGTGCCGCTCGGCCGCTGGGTCCTGGAACAGTCCGTCCGCCAGGCCCGCGAATGGCGAGAACGTTACGACGATGCGGGCCCCCTGCGCATCAACGTCAACCTCTCGCCGTGCCAGCTCACCCATCCCGGCCTGGTCCAGGACACCATCGACATCCTGGAACGCACGGGCGTCGACCCGGACGCGCTCTGCCTGGAGGTCACCGAGTCGGCGCTGATCGGCGCCGACGACGATCTCCTCAAGCCGCTGCGCCGGCTCGCCGAGATGGGAGTCGACATCGCCCTCGACGACTTCGGCACGGGCTACTCGAATCTGGCGAACCTGCGCCGCCTTCCGGTCAGCATCCTCAAGTTGGACCGCTCCTTCACCCAGAGCATGCAGCAGTTCCCGGCCGACCCCGTGGACCTCAAGATCGTCGAGGGGATCGTTTCGCTCGCCCACAGCCTCGACCTCGCGGTCACGGTGGAGGGCGTGGAAACCGGCGCCCAGGCCGAGCAGCTCCGGATACTGGGCTGCGACACGGCCCAGGGCTGGTACTACGCCCGCCCGGGCCCACCGGACCGGCTGCACGAGCTGGCGCTGGTGGACGCGACGGGCTGAGTCCCGCCCCGGTCCTACGGCAGCGGCAGTGAGCGCAGGGAACCATGGGTACGGGCCATGACGACGACATGGCCCGTACCCCCGCCCGGTGCGCAGACCACGGGGTGTTCGCCGCCTCTGGTCTGCGAGTACGCCGCGGACATGCGGGGCGCGGCGGTTCCGGTCCCCTGCGGACCGGCGTGCAGGTCGATCGATATCAGGCGGCTCCGTGTGGCGTGGTCGTACTCGGGCGTGAAGGTCACGAACCGTCCGCCGGCCAGGGCGCCCTCCCACGTGCTTGTGGAGTAGCTCCACAACTTGCGTCCGTGGACGAGGTCATAGGCGTTCCAGTCGCCGGCGCCCGGATCCTCCGCGCTGGTCTCGAACAGCATCAGGACACCGTCGGCCGAGATCAGTCCCCGGGCCGGGAGCCGGCCGCTGTCCCGGGCGGTCGGCAGCGGCTCGAGTGTGCCCGGCGCCAGGCGCCGCACCGGGGGAAAGGCGTCCCCGGCGGACAACGGGCTGCCCGTGCACACCAAGTAACGCCCACCGGACAGGAGTTCGGGACAGTCGGTGCCCTGGGGGCTGGTCGCCAGGGCGGCTCCGGAGGCGGCGGAGCGAGCCGTGACCCGGGTGCCGTCGGTGACGTAGACCCGGCCGCCGAAGGCCGCGATGCCCGCCGTCGGGTCGGCGTCCACGGCGTGGTGCCACAGGGCCGTGCCGTCGGACGCGCGGAACGCGGTCAGGACGACATCGCCGCGCGTCCGGGACGACGCGTCGAGGGCATAGACGGTCCCGCTCGCCGCGCGGATGCCGAAATAAGCGCGGTCCGCGGCCAGTCGGTGGGTCCAGGCCACCTTGCCGGTGCGCAGGTTCGCCGTGCGCAGCACACGGTCCACGCCGGTCACGGCCCGTTCGTCGGCCGCGTCGACGAGGAGGTTGTCGCTGCGGCCCCTGCCGGGGGAGGGGACCGTCCAGGTGACCGCGCCGGTGGCCCGGGACCGGCCCACGATCCCGCCCGAGCCGGTGCCGCACACGACCTGATGGGCCGTCGCGGCACAGGTTCCCGCGGCCTCCTGCGCGGAGACGGACGCCGCCCATGCGCGCCACGGACCCGACACCGACACCGGCGTGCGCGGGACCGCGTCCGTGATGGCCGCCCCCGACGACTCGTCGGACGACGTGCTTCCCCCCTTCGCGCACCCCGAGAGCACCAGCCCGCACAGGACCGCACTCACCACGGCCCCCCGCCGCATCCATCGCATCTTCAGCCCCCCGTCCCGGAAACCCCCATGCTAGGCGGACCCACTGACAGTCGGCCTCACGCTTGCGTGAGCTCACCGCTCCAACAGCCACCCGTAGCCCGGCGGCCGCGGAACCCGGTTGCGGACGCGCCGGGTTCGGGCGCGAGGATGCGTGGGTGAACGATGAAACCGACGCAGTGAACCAGGCGATCGCGGGCGAACTGCGCCTGTTGGACCCCGCCGTCCGCTCCTCCGCCGACGGCGCCCGCCTGATCGACCCCGAGTTCGTGGAGGTCGGCGCCTCGGGCCGGCGCTACACCTACGAGGAGACGATCGCCGGGCTGCCCGACAAGCCCGGCAGTTCCGCCGACGGCCCGCGCTACGAGCCGTCGGACATCAAGGGGGTCCTGCTCGCCCCGGGCCTGGTCCACCTCACCTTCGAAACCGTCTTCGACGGCCGACGGGCCCGCCGCAGTTCCCTGTGGCGCAAACGGGACGAGGAGACGGGCTGGCGCATGTACTACCACCAGGGCACGCCGGTGCCGCCAGATTCTCCGCGGGGAGAGTGACAGATGCCGGCCCCCACCAACCCCCCGACTTCACTGATCTGTCCCAGCAGATCCGCACTTCCTGGACGTCCTCCGCCGCCACCGGCGATCCGGGCTGGCCCCGCTTCACGTCCGACCACCCCACCACCCGAACCTGGCAGACGCCCCACCGACGGCCCCTACCCCCTGTCGACCCTCAGGACCATCTGACAGAACGCCGAACCGTGACAACTCCGGCCCTGCTGTCCTATGTACGCAACAAGGCACTTGGCGTCGGCGTCAAGCCTGGCCATGCGCCATCAGGGCCGCGTGAGGCAACGCCAGTGCACCGCCCGGACCGGCAAACTCCGCGCACAACGACTCGAAGTGGCTCTTGATCTCGGCAACGACCGCCGGGCTCTGACTCGTCACGATCTGGCCGATGGTCGCCACGCCCGCAGCCGGTCCGCTCCACCACTCCTCAAGCGTCGTCCGGTGGTCCCACGTCAGGGTCTCGCAGACCACGCCCGTCAGACCTGCCTCACCGAGCAACGCGGCGAAGCCCTCTTCGGTACGGAGGAAATCGTCTTCGGGAGCAAGAGCCGGCAGGTGCGCCGGGCGCGTGACGCCTGCCGCTTGGACAGCCCTGCCGAGCAGGGCCTGCCCGGGTGCAGGGGGAACTGCCCAGATGGTGACGGCTGTCCGCCCGCCCGGTCGCGTCACCCGTCGCAACTCCTTCAGGGCTTCCCGAGGCCGTCCGACGTGGTTGAGGACGAAGTTGCCGACCACGGCATCGAACTCATCGTCGGCGAACGGCAAGGCGGGCAGCGCAGCAAGCCGCACGTCGGCTTCCGGAGCCGCCTGCGCGGCCCGGGCGACCATGGCGGGTTCGGCATCCACCGCTGTCACCTTCGCTCCCCGCTCACATGCAACCGCGGCGGCAGTGCCCGTGCCCGTCCCCACGTCGAGGACCCGTACGCCCTCCCCGACCCCGGCAGCGTCGAGGAGCCCAGGCACCGGACAGGCGCAGAGTTTGGCGAAACTCGCAGCATAGGCATCGGCCTGCCCCGCCCACGCCCGCCGCTCGGACTCATCGAACGCCGTCTGCACCACTCGTCCACTCCCCGCAACAACCTGCGGTCGGCTCATTGGAGGACAAGCCCTTCTGCAGTCCTCTCAAGGAGGATTGTGACCCCTCGGCCCCGGGGGGCGCACGGCCCGCCTCGGCTCGGCTGTGCCCGAGGCCGTGTCCTTGCCAGTCCGGCGATACGCCGGCTCACCGCTCCAACAGCATTCGTTGCAACTCCCGAGCCGCCCGCGGCGGAGCCACATCGCTGCGGTGGGCCAGGGCGATCGTGCGGTGCAGGCCGGGGCGGGCCAGTGGGGTGACCCGTAGCCCACGCCCGGACCGTGTGGCGACCATGCGAGGTACGACGGCCACGCCGAGCCCCGCCCGCACGAAGCCCAGCACTGCGTCCATCTCACCGCCCTCCACCGCGAAGTCCGGTTCGAAGCCCTCGGCGCGACAGGCGGCCACGGTCAGTTCGCGCAGGTCGTAGCCGTGCCGGAACATGACCATGGGTTCGCTCTCCAGGTCGGCGACGCGGACCGTGCGCCGGCCCGGGCCGGCGGGCGCGGGCGACTCCGGCGACGACACCACCACCAGGTCCTCGCGCAGCAGCTCCACCGTCGTCAGCGCCGGCGACGGCGTCGGCAGCGGCAGCACGACCAGGGCCAAGTCCAGGGCGCCGCGGGCGAGTTCCCGTACGAGATCGTGGGAGCCGCCTTCTTCGATCAGCAGCCGGATGCCGGGGTAGCGGTCGTGGAAGGCGCGCAGGACGTCGGGCAGCAGGCCCGTGCACAGGCTCGGGGTCGCGCCCAGCCGGACCCGGCCGCTGCGCAGCTGTACCAGTTCCTGCACCTCGTGCCGGGCCGTGTCCGCGTCGGCCAGGATGCGGCGGGCCAGCGGCAGCAGCGCCTCGCCCGCGTCGGTGAGCGTGATGTTGCCGCGCGCCCGCAGGAACAGATCGGCCCCGAGCTCCCGCTCCAGCGCCTTGATCTGCTGGGACAGGGACGGCTGTGCGACATGGACGAGGTCCGCGGCCCGGGTGAAGTGCCGCGTCTCGGCCACCGCCACGAAGTACTGGAGCTGCTGGAACTGCATCCTCGTACGATAGCTGCTTCCTATGGAATCAAGCCGGACCATGTCTTGGACCGATCGGGACCTTCGGCTCTAGCGTCTTGAATCATGGCTCTGGCAACACGGACGGACCGACGGCCGTCGATGGCGCGCACGGTGTGGGACAGCTCCGTCGGCAAGAAGACGGTGATGGCCGTCAGCGGCATGATCATGCTGCTGTACCTGGTCGCTCACGTGATCGGCAACCTGAAGATCTTCTTCGGGGCCGGCGAGTTCAACCACTACGCGCACTGGCTGCGCACCGTGGGCGAGCCGTTCATGCACTACGAGTGGACGCTGTGGCTGGTCCGAGTGGTGCTGATCGTCGCCGTCGTCGCACACGCCGTCTCCGCTTACCAGCTCAGCCGCCGCGACATCAAGGCACGGCCGAGCAAGTACGTCCACAAGAAGCCGAAGGCGAGCTACGCCACGCGCACCATGCGCTGGGGCGGGATCATCCTCGGCCTGTTCATCGTGTGGCACATCCTGGACCTGACCACCGGCACCGTGCACTCGGGAGGCTTCCAGGAGGGCCACCCGTACCAGAACGTCGTGGACACCTTCTCCACCTGGTACGGCAACGTCATCTACATCGTCGCGATGCTCGCCCTGGGCCTGCACGTCCGGCACGGCTTCTGGAGCGCCGCCCAGACCCTCGGCGTCGGCAGCCGCAGCCGCGACCGCGCGCTCAAGGCCGTCGCCAACGTCCTCGCACTGCTGCTCACGGCCGGTTTCATCGCCGTACCCGTGGGCGTCATGACCGGAGTGGTGAGCTGAACATGACCGCTGAGTACGTGGATTACACGACCGGTGAGCCGGTCGTCGACGCCAAGGCCCCCGCCGGACCGATCAACGAGCGCTGGGACAAGCGCCGTTTCGAGGCCAAGCTGGTCAACCCGGCCAACCGGCGCAAGCACACGGTGATCGTGGTGGGCACCGGACTCGCGGGCGGCTCCGCCGGCGCCACCCTCGCCGAACAGGGCTACCACGTCGTCCAGTTCTGCTACCAGGACTCCCCGCGGCGCGCCCACTCCATCGCCGCACAGGGCGGCATCAACGCCGCCAAGAACTACCGCAACGACGGCGACTCCATCCACCGGCTCTTCTACGACACCGTCAAGGGCGGCGACTTCCGCGCCCGGGAGTCGAACGTGCACCGGCTCGCGCAGATCTCCGTGGAGATCATCGACCAGTGCGTGGCCCAGGGCGTGCCCTTCGCCCGGGAGTACGGCGGCCTGCTCGACACCCGCTCCTTCGGCGGCGTACAGGTCTCACGGACCTTCTACGCCCGCGGACAGACGGGCCAGCAGCTGCTGCTCGGCGCCTATCAGGCCCTGAGCAGGCAGATCGCCGCCGGCAACATCGAGATGCACCCGCGTACCGAGATGCTCGACCTGATCGTCATCGACGGCAAGGCGCGCGGCATCGTGGCGCGCGACCTGATCACCGGCCGCATCGACACCTACTTCGCGGACGCCGTCGTCCTGGCGAGCGGCGGCTACGGCAACGTCTTCTATCTGTCGACGAACGCCATGAACTCCAATGCCACCGCCATCTGGCGGGCCCACCGGCGCGGCGCCTACTTCGCCAACCCCTGCTTCACCCAGATCCACCCCACCTGCATCCCGCGCACCGGCGACCACCAGTCCAAACTGACCCTGATGAGCGAGTCGCTGCGCAACGACGGCCGCATCTGGGTGCCCAGGGCCAAGGGTGACGACCGGCCGCCGAACAAGATCCCCGAGGGCGAGCGCGACTACTACCTGGAGCGCATCTACCCCTCCTTCGGCAACCTGGTCCCGCGCGACATCGCCTCCCGCGCCGCCAAGAACGTCTGTGACGAGGGCAGGGGAGTGGGCCCCGGCGGGCAGGGTGTCTACCTGGACTTCGCCGACGCCATCAAGCGGATGGGACGCAAGGCCGTGGAGGAGAAGTACGGCAACCTCTTCGACATGTACGCGCGGATCACCGCCGAGGACCCGTACACCGTCCCCATGCGGATCTACCCCGCCGTGCACTACACGATGGGCGGACTGTGGGTCGACTACGACCTGCAGACCACCATCCCGGGCCTGTTCGCGATCGGCGAGGCCAACTTCTCCGACCACGGCGCGAACCGCCTCGGTGCCTCCGCACTGATGCAGGGCCTGGCCGACGGCTACTTCGTGCTGCCGGCGACCATCAACGACTACCTGGCCCGCAACCCCCACCACGAGCCGGTCACCGACCGACACCCGGTCGTCCAGGAGGTGTTGGCGCGGACCCAGGACCGCCTCAACCTCCTGCTGTCGGTCGACGGCGACCGTACCCCCGACTCCTTCCACCGCGAAGTCGGCGAACTCATGTGGGAGTTCTGCGGCATGGCCCGTACGGACTCCGGTCTGCGCAAGGCGTTGGAGCGCATCCCGCAGATCCGCGAGGAGTTCTGGAGGCGCATCAAGGTGCCCGGCACCGGCGAGGAGTTCAACCAGTCGCTGGAGAAGGCCAACCGCATCGTCGACTACCTCGAACTCGCCGAGCTCATGTGCCTGGACGCACTGCACCGGGCCGAGTCCTGCGGCGGCCACTTCCGCGAGGAGTCCCAGACACCGGACGGTGAAGCCGCCCGCCGGGACGAGGAGTTCGCCTACGCGGCCGCCTGGGAGTTCACCGGCACCGGCGCGGCCCCGACCCTGCACAAGGAAGACCTGGTCTTCGAGTACGTCCACCCCACTCAGCGGAGCTACGCATGAAGCTCACCCTGCGCGTCTGGCGGCAGCAGAACGCCGACGCCGAAGGCGCCATGTCCACATACGAGGTGGACGGCATCTCCTCCGACATGTCGTTCCTGGAGATGCTCGACACCCTGAACGAGGACCTGATCCTCAAGGGCGAGGACCCGGTCGCCTTTGACCACGACTGCCGCGAGGGCATCTGCGGTGCGTGTTCGCTCGTCATCAACGGCGACGCGCACGGGCCCGAGCGCACCACTACCTGCCAGCTGCACATGCGGTCCTTCCAGGACGGCGACACGATCGACATCGAGCCGTGGCGGGCCTCCGCCTTCCCCGTGATCAAGGACCTGGTGGTGGACCGGTCGGCGTTCGACCGGATCATCCAGTCCGGCGGCTACATCACCGCCCCGACCGGCTCCGCACCCGAGGCCCACGCCACACCCGTACCCAAGCCGGACGCCGACTTCGCCTTCGAGCACGCCGAGTGCATCGGCTGCGGGGCGTGCGTGGCGGCCTGCCCGAACGGGGCGGCGATGCTCTTCACCTCCGCCAAGATCAACCATCTGAACGTGCTGCCGCAGGGCGCGCCCGAGCGCGAGACGCGGGTGCTGGACATGGTGGCGCAGATGGACGAGGAGGGCTTCGGCGGCTGCACGCTGACCGGGGAGTGCGCCACCGCCTGTCCGAAGGGCATTCCGCTGGTGTCCATCACGAGCATGAACAAGGAGTGGCTGCGGGCCACCCGGAAGGCTGCCAAGCGGTAGCACTGGACGTTCGCCGGAACGTGCGGACGGGCGGGGCCGGGAGTGGTGCTCCCCGGCCCCGTCTCGCACGTGCGCGGTCTGTAAGGTGTGGAGTTCTGCGAGCGCTGCGTGTCGACGAAGTGAACGGCACTGCCCGGCGCACCATCTGAGCGAGCCGTTCAACAAGCCCACACCCGCTCTCTCTGCGCCGGACACGCGAAGGTCAGCCGGCATCGGAAGAACAGGGGCGGCAGATCACGCGCCAACGGTCTGCTCCCGCTCCGCCGTCCCCGGCAGCCGACCTGGAGAGTGCCATGACCGGCGTCACCACTCTGGACCGTCCCTCGAAGCCAGCCGCACCCACCCGCTACACCGTGTCCCTCGCCCGCGACGAGGCCGACGTGCGTGCCGCGCAGCGGCTGCGGTACGAGGTCTTCGCCGGCGAGATGGGGGCCCTGCTGGCCACCCCGCAGCCCGGCCACGACATCGACGCCTTCGACGCGTACTGCGACCACCTGCTGGTACGCGAGGAGATCACCGGCCAGGTCGTCGGTACCTACCGCCTGCTGCCGCCGGAGCGCGCCGCGGTCGCCGGCCGGCTCTACTCCGAGGGCGAGTTCGACCTGACCGCGCTCGACGCGATTCGCCCCGGCCTGGTCGAGGTCGGCCGTTCCTGCGTCCACCCCGACCACCGCGACGGCGCCGTCATCGGCCTCATCTGGGCCGGCATCGCCCGCTACATGGTCGACCGCGGCCACGAATGGCTGGCCGGCTGCTGCTCCGTCCCGCTCGCCGACGGCGGCGCGCTCGCCTCCGCCACCTGGGAGAAGGTGCGGGGCAAGTACCTGGCCCCGGAGGAGTACCGGGTACGGCCGCTGCTGCCCTGGGTCCCGGCCGCCGCGACCCCGGCCGCGGCCTCCGCCGAACTGCCCGCCCTGCTGCGCGGCTACCTCCGTCTGGGCGCCTGGGTGTGCGCGCAGCCCGCCCACGACCCGGACTTCGGCGTCGCCGACCTGTATGTGCTGCTGTCGATGCGCCGGGTCAACCCGCGCTATCTGCGGCACTTCCTCTCCCTGGTGCCCGCCTGATGAGCGTCTGGCAGCCCAGCGCGCCGTGCACTCCCGGGGCGTGCATAGAGGCGAGGGGGTCCGCCACGGCCGTACCGCGTGCCGTGCTGCGGATGGTGGCGGTCCTGGCCCTGGTGCTCGCCGGGGCCGTGCTGTCGCCGCTCGGCGGGAGGATCCCCGCCGAGCTGGTGAAGCGGTGGTGCCGGTGGATCGTGCGGGCCGCAGGGGTCCAGGTCCGTATCACCGGCACCGCCGCGCCCACCGGCGGTCTGCTCCTGGTCGCCAACCACATCTCCTGGCTGGACATCCCGCTGCTCGCGGCCGTCCGCCCGGCCCGCATGCTTGCCAAGTCCGACATCCGGGACTGGCCCGTGGCGGGCCCCCTGGCGGCTCGCGGCGCCCTGTTCATCGACCGCAACCGGCTGCGCGCCCTGCCGGAAACAGTCGCCCGCATCGCGGACGCACTGCGCGACGGGCAGGCCGTCGGGGTCTTCCCCGAGGGCAGCACCTGGTGCGGACGCGCCCAGGGCACCTTCCGCCGCGCCGTCTTCCAGGCCGCCCTCGACGCGGGCGTCCCCGTACAGCCGGTACGTCTGCGCTACCGGATCGCCGGGGGTACGGCCAGTACGGCGCCCGCCTTCATAGGCGACGACTCGCTGCTGGCGTCGGTCTGGCGGGTGATGTCGGTACGGGGCCTGGTGGCCGAGGTCGACGTACGGGACGCCATCGCGCCCGGCAGCCACCCGGACCGCCGCTCACTGGCCCGCGCGGCCCAGCCGGGGGCGACGGCTCAGGCGGACTGGATCCACGCGGCGTTGGTGGCCTAGCAGCGGTACAGGCGCGTTCAGTGCTGTGCTGCGAGTCGGGGGCAGTGGCGCCGCATCGCGTCCAGGACGGCCTCGGGCGGCACCGGAAGGGTGTTTGTGGCCATGGTGGCCGGACCGAAGCCGAGTCGTGCGTTCATGGACGCGGTGCCGCGGACGAGCTTGGATGCTCGGGCCAGATAGGCATCCGGGTCGTGCAGCACCAGCTCGATGAACGACTGCGAGGTGTTGCGTACCCGCTGCTCGCGTATCCGCACGGCGGCTATCTCGTCCCAGCCGAACCGGCCCAGCCGCACATGGTCCACTCCCGCGCCGTCCAGCACCAGCTCCGGCCGGTCGCGGAGCAGGCGCTGCAGGATGAGCACCGAGCACAACCCGAAGAAGGGCACGGCCAGCGCCCCCGCCACAGTCATCTTCAGGGTGCTGTGGGCGACCAGGAAGACAATGCCCAGAGCGACGAAGACGACAGAGCCGGCCAGCATGGCCCACCCGCGCCCCTTGGCGAGCGGGTAGACCGTCGGAGGTAGCGGAACGCTGTTTCTGATCACGAGTTCAGACGATAGGACCAGAGCCCTCGTCGGCGGAAGCCGCGAAGAGACGCACTCCTGCCGCGCGGCGCCCGCCTGACGGGCGTGCTGTCCGGCCAGACGTTGGGTCAGCAGGTACGGAGCATCGGCGGCCGGCACCGCGTCGAGGGTCCCGTGCGGGCGTACACCGGCAGGGGCGGCGGAGGTCGTCGCTCAGCCCGCGGGCGCGGAGCGGGGGGTTGAGGCCGGCCGACGCAGCAGGCGGGGCAGGGTGGCGCGCCGCAGCCGCCGAGAACCGTCAGTTGCGTGTCACGAGACCCCAACCACTCGCATGGCATGTGACCCCACCGCGAGGCCCGGAAACTCGGAAGACGGGTCGTACCGCCCCCTGTTAGCGTTCCTTCCATGAAGGTCAGGACCTGTTGTACCCACACCGCAGCCGCGCGAGCGACCAGCTCCCCGGCTGCCGACGCCTGACCTCTCCACCTTTCCCCGGCGGCCGGAAACGGACCGCCGGGATGTGGTGCCACCCTTCTGCGCACGCTCGCAGGGCTCACAGGCTGCTTCCGCGGTCCCTTCCGGTCCCCACGACCTGAAGGAACATGCCATGAACACCCCTATGAACACCGACCAGACCGTACGGACGTTCACCGATTTCTACCGTGAACGCGGGCACCACCTCATCACCGGAAGCTCGCTGCTGCCGCCTCCCTCGGATCCGGTGCTGTTCACCACCTCCGGCATGCACCCCCTCACGCCCTACCTCCTGGGCCGCCCCCATCCCCAGGGACGGCGCCTGATCAACGTCCAGCGTTGCCTGCGCACCACCGACCTCGACGAGGTCGGCGACCCCACCCACCTGACGGTCTTCGAGATGCTCGGTTCGTGGTCGCTCGGCGACTACCGCCACTCACAGAGCCTGCGCTGGGGGTACGAGCTGCTGCGCGACGGATTCGGCATCCCGCAGGAGCGGCTGTACGTCACGGTCTTCGGGGGCGACGGCCAGGTCGGCCCCGACACCGAATCGCTGGGCACCTGGCAGGAGTTGAGACTGCCCGTGGAGCTGACCGAGGACGAGAACTGGTGGTCCAACGGCCCCGTCGGCCCCTGCGGTCCGGACTCGGAGATCTTCGTCTGGACCGGCGACGGCGGCACCCCACCCCAGGGCACCCCCACCACCGACCCGCGCTGGGTGGAGATCTGGAACCACGTCAACATGCGCTACCGACGCAACGAGGACGGCAGCCTCGAACCCCTGCCCCGGCCCGGCATCGACACGGGGATGGGCCTGGAACGCCTGACGACCGTCCTGCAAGGACACCGTTCGGTCTACGACACGGACCTGTTCGAACCGTGGATGCGGCTGCTTCCGCCGCTGTGGGACCTGGACGAGCCCTCGACCCGTCTCGTCTGCGACCACCTGCGCTCGAGCATCGTCGTACTCGGCGACGGCGTACGCCCGTCCAACACCGGCCGCGGCCATGTACTGCGCCGTCTCGTCCGCCGCCTCCTCACCTCACTGCGCCGCGACGACCCCTCGCGCACCCTGACGGACCTGCCCCCGGAGCTCGTGGACCACACCCTGAACCACTTCCACCAGCCCTGCGGCACCGACACGGTCCGCACGCTGCTCCTGGACGAGGAGCACCGCTTCACCAAGCTCCTCGAACGCGGCCGACGCATCCTCTCCCGCCCGCAGTTCAAGGTCCCGCTGAGCGAGGAGGACTACCACTACCTCCACGACACCCACGGCCTGCCGCGCGACCTGGTGGCCGATCTGCTCACCGACGACTGACGTCAGTCACCCGCGCGGGCGCTTCTCGACCGTCTGGTGCGAGTTCAGCTGCTGCAATGGCCCGCTGCAGGGCCTGGCGGGCTTGTGCCAACTCGTTCGCGCGCCGGTCGAGGCGGGCGAGCTGGGTGCGGAGCTTGTCCAGTACGCCTGGGCACGGACGCAGCGAACCGTCCGTGAGAGCGCACGGCAGGACCTGCCGGATCAGGTTGGTGGACAGCCCGGCCGCCAGCAGGGCGCGGATCTGTCCGACCGTCTGCTCGGCGCTGTCGTCGTAGTCGCGGTATCCGTTGGCCTGACGGCTCGGGGTCAGAAGGCCGACGCGTTCGTAGTACCGGAGCAGGCGCTCACTCGTCTCGGTTCTCTTGGCCAACTGCCCAATCAGCATCGTCTCTCCACGGAGCTTGACCTTGCCACGGTGTCAACCTTCAACGATGGGGTCGGCCGCGGCATTCCGTCGCCGTCATCCACCCTGACCAGGAGAATCCGTTGATCATCGACGCGCACAGTCATGTCCACGATCCCGTGCACAGCCACATCGCCCTGCTGGACGAAGCAGGAGTCGACCGCGCCGTGCTCTTCGGCACCCGGCCGCATCCCGAGCGGGCCACCGACCTGACCTCGTTCCGGCGCGAGATGAGCGTGCTGGACGGGACGCTCGGTGGACGGTCCAGCGGTCCGGACCACCACCGGGCCGCACTGCAGGAACTGGCCTCGGCGTGTGCGGCCCACCCGGATCGTTTCATCGGGTTCGGCAAGGTCCGCCTGGACCTGTCGGCCCAGCAGATCGCGGCAGAAGTCGAGGGGGAGATAGTCGGCAGGGGCTTTCGGGGCATCGGCGAGCTGACGCCGCCACCGGACGGGGCGGGTCAGGTCGAGCCGGTTCTGCGGGCAGCGGCCGATCATGGCGGGCTACCGGTCGTCGTACACGGTTTCGCCCCGACCACGGCGGGAGACCTGGCGACGCTGGCCCGCCTCGCGCGCCGTCACCCGAGCGTACCCCTGGTGATCAGCCAGCTCGGTGGAGTGAACTGGCTGACGGCGATAGAGCTGGCCCGGGACACCCCGAACCTGTACCTGGAGCTGTCGACGGCGAACATCATCTTCGCGGTGCGACTGGCCATCAACGAGGTGCCGGACCGCACCCTGTTCGGCTCGGACGCGCCCTACGGCGACCCGTTCCTGGCCCGCACCACCGTCGAACGCGTCACCGCGCCAGGTGCGCTGCGCGACCGCGTCCTGGGCGGCACCCTCGCGGAACTGATCGGTCTGTGACCGTCACACGCCAGACCCAGCGCCCCCTCCTGCGGTTCCCAGGGCATGGCGGACCTGTTCGCCCTCGTCGCGTACCAGGCCGGGCTTCAGGCTGACGCCGTCGTCGCCGGCCCCGCGGAAGGTGTAGCAGCCGACCTCCATGACGGCGACCGGCTTGCCGTGGGTGAACCTCCTTGCGCAGCCCCCGGAAGGCGTCGAGGCCGACGATGTCGAAGGGGCTCCGGTCCACGGCGTGCAGCGGGCGGGCGAACAGGCTGATTTCACAGCCGGTGACGAGGACGACCTCGGCGCCGTTCCGACGGCGCCGTTCCGTGCGCTCGGCGCAGTCGGCGAAGTATGGGTGGACGCGCTGTATTTCGTCGGTCCCGACCGGGCTGTCAACGACAAGCTGGGCGAGGCGATGGCCCGCGTCCTGGCCGAACCCGCTGGATCATCGAACGGCTTCGACGCCTGCGCTCACGCCTGCCGCGGTGGCAGCACCCGTCCCAGATACGGTGCCGTAGCGCTCCCCGCCACGCCCGCCACCTGCGTCGGCGTCCCGGCCGCCACGATCCGCCCGCCCGCGTCACCGCCGCCCGGCCCCAGGTCGATCACCCAGTCCGCGCCGGCGACGACCGACATGTCGTGCTCGACGACGATCACCGTGTGGCCGGCGTCGACGAGACCGTGCAGCTGCCGCATCAGGACCTCTACGTCCGCCGGGTGCAGACCGGTGGTCGGCTCGTCGAGGAGGTAGAGGGTGTGGCCGCGGCGACCACGCTGCAACTCGCCGGCCAGCTTGATGCGCTGGGCTTCTCCGCCGGAGAGTTCTGTGGCGGGCTGGCCCAGGCGGAGGTAGCCCAGGCCCACGTCGAGCAGGGTGGTGAGACTGCGCGCCACCGCCGGGGTGTCCGCGAAGAACTCCGTCGCGCTCTCCACCGTCAGGTCCAGCACCTGAGCGATGTTCCGCCCCCGGTACGTCACTTGGAGCGTCTCGGGGTTGTAGCGGTCACCGCCGCAGTCCGGACACGGCGCATACGTGCTCGGCAGGAACAGCAGCTCGACGCTGACGAACCCCTCGCCCTGGCAGGTCTCGCAGCGCCCGCCAGCGAGGTTGAAGGAGAAGCGGCCGACGCCGTAACCGCGGGCCTGCGCCTCCTCGGTGGCCGCGAACACCCTGCGTACGACGTCGAAGAGGCCCGTGTAGGTGGCGAGGTTGGAACGTGGGGTGCGGCCGATGGGCTTCTGGTCGACGGAGACCAGGCGTTGCACGCCCGGCAGGTCCTCGGTGATCTCGCCGATGAGCGTCGACTTGCCGGACCCGGACACGCCGGTGATGGCGGTGAACACACCGAGCGGGAACTCGGCCGTCACCCCGCGCAGGTTGTGCCGGGTGAGGGGACCGATCTTCAACTGGCCGTGGGCGGTGCGCACTTGACGTTCGGCGATGGGGGAGCGGTCGAAGAGGAAGCGGGCCGTCGCGGACTGCGGGACCGAGGCGAGGTCCGCCACCGGGCCGCTGTACAGCACCTCTCCGCCGTGCTCGCCCGCGAGCGGGCCCACGTCCACCAGCCAGTCGGCGCCACGCATGACGTCGAGGTGGTGCTCCACCACGAACACCGAGTTGCCGGACGACTTCAGCCGCTCCAGGACCGTGAGCAGCGCCTCGGTGTCCGCCGGGTGCAGGCCCGCGGACGGCTCGTCGAGGACGTAGACGACACCGAACAGTCCGGAGCGCAGCTGCGTGGCCAGGCGCAGCCGTTGCAGCTCACCCGCCGAGAGGGTCGGGGTGGAGCGGTCCAGGCTGAGGTAGCCCAGGCCGAGTTCGAGGACCGGCGCGATACGGGAGGTGAGGTCCTCGGTGAGGACGCGGGAGGTCTCGTCGCCGGCCACCAGACAGCCCACGAGGTCGGTCAGCGGCAGCGCGGCCAGCTCGGCGATCGTGCGGCCCGCGAAGGTCACCGCCAGCGCCTCCGGACGCAGCCTGCTGCCGCCGCACGCCGGGCAGGGCGCGCTGGTCAGGAAGCGTTCGGCCTTGGCCCGCAGGGTGGGGCTCTTGGAGTCGGAGAAGGTCTTCATGACGTAGCGGCGGGCGCTCATGTAGGTGCCCTGGTAGGGCCGCTGGATGCGGTCCGCGTCTCGCACCGGGTGCACGGTGACGACCGGCTGCTCGTCGGTGAAGAGGATCCATTCCCGCCGGTCGGCGGGGAGTTCGCGCCACGGCCGGTCCACGTCGTGGCCGAGCGCGTCGAGGACGTCGCGGAGGTTCTTGCCCTGCCAGGCGCCCGGCCAGGCGGCGATCGCGCCCTCGCGGATCGACAGGGACGGGTCGGGGACCAGCAACTCCTCGGTCGTACGGTGGACCTGGCCCAGGCCGTGGCACTCCGGGCAGGCGCCGGCGGCCGTGTTGGGGGAGAAGGCGTCGGAGTCGAGGCGCTCGGCGCCGGGCGGGTAGTCGCCGGCGCGGGAGAACAGCATCCGCAGTGAGTTCGACAAGTTGGTGACCGTGCCGACGGACGAGCGGGACGTCGGGGCCGAGCGGCGCTGCTGGAGGGAGACCGCGGGCGGCAGTCCCGTGATCTCGCCCACCTTCGGCGCGCCGACCTGGTGGATCAGGCGGCGCGCATACGGGGCGACGGACTCGAAGTAGCGTCGCTGGGCCTCGGCGTAGACGGTGCCGAAGGCGAGCGAGGACTTCCCCGACCCGGAGACCCCTGTGAACACGGTCAACACGTCCCGCGGAATGTCGACGTCCACGCCCTTGAGGTTGTGCTCGCGGGCGTCGCGGACGCGGACGTAGGGGTCGTGTGGGTCGTGCATGGACGGGAACTCCGTACGGGGCTTCGGCTGCGGATGGACAAACGCCGCGATTCTAAGCTGTCGGCGTCGCCTTTGCGGCGTCGTCCCAGGTCACGCCGGGTAGGGTGCGGCCTCGCGGGCCGTTCGGAGTGCACCGGCCCACCAGGCCAGCTGCTCCAGCAGCGTCTTGGCGTACCCGGCGGCGTCGGGGTCGAGGGGATGCCCGTCCTGCCAGGCGGTGAAGTAGTTCGGGAAGGCGAGACCGTCGCGGATCGTCACCGCGTGCAGCTCGGTCAGCACGTTCTCCAGGTGGAGCACGGCATGCCGGCCGCCTGCCGCGCCGCCGTAGCTGACGAAGGCGACGGGCTTGGCCGTCCACTGGGTGAAGTGCCAGTCGATGGCCGCCTTCAGGGAGGCGGGATAGCTGTGGTTGTACTCCGGTGTGACCACGACGAACGCGTCGGCGCCCTCCAGAGCCGACGTCAGTGGTGCCATCCCGGCCGGGCGGGGGTAGGCGTCACCGGCGTACTTCGGCGACTCCGCGGGCAGCGCCAACGGGATGTCGATCTCGGCCAGGTCGACGACCTCCACGTCGAAACCGCCGTGAGCGCCCGCCTGTTCGGCCACCCAGGAGGCCGCCGCCGGGCCGAACCGTCCGTCCCGGACGCTTCCGACGATGATCACCAGCTTGTGCTTGCTCTGCTCGTTCTTGTCCATGCCCACCACGATCACGCCACGCCCCGACATCAGCCAGACCGTGCTCAGGCTGGCCCCCGCAGGGCCAGGCTGAGCCCTCCGCGAGCAGCGGACAGCGGCCTATGCTCGGCCCATGGGGACACCGTTGGGGGACTTCGTCCGGGCCAAGCGCGACAGCATCCAGCCCGAATCGCTGGGACTGCCGAATCACGGCCGCCGCCGCTCACCGGGGCTGCGGCGGCTGGATCTCGCCACGCGGGCCGGCATCAGCGTCGAGTACCTCACCCGCATGGAGCAGGGCCGGGACCGCAACCCCTCGGTGGCGGTGGTCAACGCGCTCGCCGATGCGCTCAGCCTCGATGCGGCCGAGCGGAACCACCTGCGCTACCTCGCGAAGATCACCGGCGGTGCGTGTGTCGCTCACACCCAGCCCGCGCCGCCGCGCCGCGAGGTCCGTCCCACCGTCCTGGACACGCTCCGCCTCCTCGAACCGGGCATCGCCATGGTCACCAACCGGCTGGGCGACGTCCTCGCCCACACCAGCGGCTACGCGTCGGTGATGAACGGCACCGGACTGCTCGACGCGGACACCCCGAACCTCACCCGCTACGTCTTCACCGACCCGCGCGCCCGAGTGTTCTTCGCCGACTGGGACGACGTCGCCGACCAGCAGGCCTTCGACCTGTGGCTGGCACCGTCGGTCGAGAGTTCCGAGTGGTTCAGCACGGAACTCGCCCCCGTCGCCGGCCCCGACTTCACGCGCCGCCTGCACCGTCATGTGGTGCCCCAGCGCGGGGACCTTCGCCTCGACCACCCGTCCGGGTACGAGCTTCGGCTGACCCGCGAAGTGCTCGAACTCCCTTCGGACGCCCAGCAGTTGGTCGTCTTCCTGCCCGCGGACGAACAGACGGCCCAGGCCGTCGACCAACTCCGCCACCGGTCCCGCGGTGGGCTGCGGGCCATTTCCTGAAGCCGGGCCGTCGCTCTTGATCGGTTCGTCTTGTTTCGCGTGCGGGATCGGCTTCGAGCTGATGTGCTGGACAGTGGGGCTTTTGACCCTTTCCCGCCATCCAGGAGGCAATCCTCCCCTCAACTTGCAGGGGGATTTCCCGCCCACCTCGGAGGGACAGACGACATCCCGGAGGGACAGATGAGCAGTACCTATCGAGTCGCGCAGGCGATCGAGGCCGGCGGCCCGTTCCAGATCGTCGATCGCGAGGTGTCGCAGCCGGGCCCCGGCCATGTACGGGTGGCGGTGGAGGCCTGCGGGGTCTGCCACAGCGACACCCTCTTCGTGAACGGCGGTGTGCCGGGCATCAGCTTCCCGGTGGTCCCCGGACACGAGATCGCCGGACGGATCGACGCGCTCGGCGAGGGGGCCGAGGAACGGGGCTGGCAGGTGGGCGACCGGGTGACGGTCGGCTGGTTCGGCGGCAGCTGCGGCCACTGCACGCCCTGCCGGCAGGGCGACTTCATGGTCTGCGTGAACCTCAAGGTGCCCGGCTGGGCGTACGACGGCGGCTTCGCCGAGATGCTGATCGCGCCGGCCGACGCCCTGGCCCGAATCCCCGACGCACTGTCCGCGACCGACGCCGGGCCCATGGCCTGCGCGGGCGTGACCACCTACAACGGTCTTCGGCGCAGCTCCGCCCGCCCGGGCGATCTGGTCGCAGTGCTCGGTCTGGGCGGCTTGGGCCACCTGGGCGTGCAGTACGCGGTCGCGATGGGCTTCGAGACCGTGGCGATCGCCCGCGGAGCCGAGAAGGCCGACTTCGCCAAACAGCTCGGCGCCCACCACTACGTCGACAGCACGGCGGCCACCCCCGTCGCCGAGGCGCTGCAGTCTCTCGGCGGCGCCAGGGCCGTGCTGGCCACGGCGGGCAATTCCCAGGCCATCACGGCCACCGTGGACGGCCTGGCACCCCGCGGCGAACTGGTCGCCATCGGGGCGGACCCCGAACCCCTGGGCATCAGCCCGGTCCAGCTGCTCATGAGCGGCAGGATCGTCCGCGGCCACCCCTCCGGCACCGCACAGGACGTGCAGGACACCATGGCCTTCAGCACCCTGCACGGCATCCGCCCGATGACCGAGACCCTGCCCCTGGACCAGGCCGGTGAGGCGTACCAGAAGATGCTCTCCGGCACCGCCCGCTTCCGCATGGTGATCACTACCGGGAGGTGATCCGGGCGAGGCGCCGGTACGAGTCGGCCAGCGCCGCACGGTCGTACGTACTCGTGGTGACCAGCACCTCCTGCGCGGCGGTCTCCTTCAGCACCGTCTCCAGCTCGTGCGCGACCTGCTCCTCGGTGCCCGCGAGGTGTCCGACGAGTCCGGACTCGTAGAACATGCGCTCCTTGTCGGTCATGGCGAGTTCCTCGACGCGCTCGGCGGGCGGCAGCGGCGGGAAGGCGCCGTGTGTGCGGGAGTACGCCATCGACCACGCCTCCGGGACCAGCAGCCGCCGCGCCTCCTCGGGCGTGGCGGCCACGGCGACCGTGCCGGAGACGACGACGTACGGTTCGCTCGCCCACGGGGAGGGACGGAAGTGGGTGCGGTAGTGGTCGATGCCGCGCTGCATCTTGTCGCGGTTACGCAGGTCGCCGATGACCATCGGCAGGCCCGCGCGGGCCGCGACCGCGGCGCCCTCGCCCATGGCCAGCACGAACGGCGGCACGGTCAGGCCCTCCGCGGGGCGCGCGTGCACACCCGTCGGGGACGTCCCGCGGAACCAGCCAAGGAGCTCCTCCAGCTGCGCCCCGAAGTCCTCGGCGTCGCCCTTGTCCCGCCCCAGGGCCTTGCGCACCCCGCCGGTGAAGCCGACCGACCGCCCCAGCCCCATGTCGATCCGCCCGGGGAAGAGCGACTCCAGCACCCCGAACTGCTCGGCCACGACCAGGGGTTGATGGTTGGGCAGCATCACACCGCCCGTGCCGACCCGGATGGTGCGCGTGGCACCCGCGACGGCGGCGGCCAGCACGGTGGGCGCGGAACCGGCCACGCCCGGCACCCCGTGATGTTCGGCCACCCAGAAGCGGTGGTAGCCGAGATCCTCCAGCTCCTGGGCCAGCCGCACGGTGTCCCGCAGCGCCTCCGCGTCCGTGTGGCCCTCGCGGATGCGGGAGCGGTCGAGGACGGAGAAGCGGGTGGCGGCGATCAGGGAACGCACACGCAGTTCAACGCGTGACCGGCCACGGCATTCCCGCTCCTGCCGTCGCTGCCGGTCACACGAGGTCCTGGTGATCCTCCGGTGCCTTCTCCAGTTGCTTCACCTCGCCCGGGGCGGGCTCGGCCGCCAGGAGCTTCTCGGCGCGCTGGTCGATGGTGCGGGCCAGCACGGGCAGGGCGGCGGTGTCCGTCGGCGCCAGCCCGGTCACCGTGGTCAGGGCGCCGGTGGGGCACCGAGCAGCATGACCACACCGACCAGGATCGTGTCGAGCCGCTGCCTGTGCCCTCGTAGGCGTACCCGGACCACCAGTTGCGCAGCCGCCACCGCCAGGCCTGGCGCCAGAACGCACAGGCGGGCCTGGGCGCACGGCGAGTCGGCGCACGCAGCGGTCCGTGCGGGCGGGCGAGAGAGCGCATGGGTGCTCCGGCGCCGGGTCAGCCGGCCGCGGCGGCCGTGTCGGGCCGCGGGTGCCAGCGGTCCAGCCACCGGTTGAAGTCCCACGTGGACAGGAACGTGCCGGCCGCGTCCTGCCCCTGCGCCAGCAGGTAGTCGGACTGCTCACGGGTGAGATGGAAGTCGGTGGAGCGCACACCGTCGGTGTCGATGAAGACGGTGCGTTCCTGCACGGACGGCTCGTCGATGTGGAGCCGGTCGTGTGCGTCGGTCATCGTCGAGACCAGCCGCTGGACCAGGGTGACCGGATTGCCCGCGGGCCGCCAGTCCTGTTCGGGCGTGGTCCGCATGGACAGTTTGAGCCCCCAGGTGGGCCAGCGTGGCGGGCGCCCGTCGTGGCGGTCGAAGAGCGCCACGGGGAAGTTGGACAGCATCCCGCCGTCGACCAGTACGAGCCGTTCGGAGCCCTGGTCGGGTCCGCACTTGAGAGGGAACGGACGGAAGAAGAACGGGATGGAAGCGGACGCCCGTACCGCGTCGGCCACCTTCATCGAGTCCGGGTCCACACCGCACAACTCCATGCAGTCCCAGGGCAGATGCAGTTCCCGGCCCCGGCTGATGTCGCTGACGGTGACGACCAGCCGGTAGGGCGGCGTGCCGGGATCGTCACCCGGCTCCTCCTGCCGCAGATCCTTGAGCCTTCGCCATCTTCGAACGTGCAGGTCGGAGGGGCTGGTGTGCGGTTTGGTCGGGGTGCTCGGGCTGGTCGCGGGCGCGAGTCCTCGGTCTT